>JBHYGP010000054.1:0-543 GCA_051858935.1 Sphingomonas sp. | reverse complement strand
ATGTCGGCATGGGCCGCCGACAGCGGATGACCATCGAAGCTTTCGGCGACGAGCGCGGCCTCGCCCAACGCAATGCGGTTACTTGCACGCGGTGCTGCGTGGCGGCCGGGAGGCAAGCCCTCACCGGGAGCAAGCCGCCAACCCCAAGGGGGTGCCTGCCATTCAACCACACCCTCACCGGTCGTCAACGTCTCGCCTTCGGGGCCGCCGGGCGCGATGGCTTCGGCGATCACGCTGGGGAGATGGGCCGAGGCGTCGATCCAGTCGCTGCCCGGAACTGTGCAGTCGAGGATGAGCGCGGCATTATCGGCGTCACCGCGCCCAATACCCAACGCCGCCGCCATCTCGGCGAGCAGCGCGACATAGGCCGCCATGTCGAACCGGACTCCGAACGGCTCGGCTCCGGGCGCGGTCAGCGTTGCCCAGTCGGGGGTGCCCGCGCGCTCGGCCATGCTGCGCAACCAGAGCTGGTGCAGCGCGACGCCCTCAACATGCGAGATTGCGCCCGGCGCGCCGAGCGGCGCGCCGTCAAGCGTCACGCGG
>JBHYGP010000053.1:4350-6523 GCA_051858935.1 Sphingomonas sp. | reverse complement strand
CGGATCATCGCGTTCAACGATTTCCACGGCGCGCTGGAAACTCCGGCGCGGCCGATCGACGTGCAGGCCGCCGACGGCAAGACCGTCAAGGTGCCTGCAGGCGGCGCGGCCTATTTCGCGTCGGCGGTGAAGGCGCTCAAGGCGGGAAACCCCAACACCGTCGTCGTCGCGGCGGGCGACCTCACCAGCGCTAGCCCGCTCGTTTCCTCGCTGTTCCTCGACGAACCGACGGTCAAGGCGCTGAGCATGGCGGGCCTTGAGTTCAACGCGGCAGGCAACCACGAATTCGACCGCGGGACCAGGGAACTGCTGCGGCTGCAGCAGGGCGGGTGCGACAAGAACGCGGTTGCGCAGCCGTGCCAGCTCGAACCCTTCAAGGGCGCGTCCTACACCTATCTGGCGGGCAACACGCTCGACGCGTCGGGCAGGAGCCTGATGCCCGGGACCGGCCTCAAGAGCTTTGGCACTGGCAAAAACAAGGTCACGATCGGCTTTATCGGCATGACCACGCGGATGACCGGTACCTATGTCGATCCGGCGGGGATCGTCGGTTACCGCTTCGCCGACGAGGCGGAGACCGCGAACAAGCTGATCCCGCAATTGAAGGCGCAGGGAGCCGATGCGATCGTCATCCTGGTGCATGAGGGCGGCTATCCTGCGCGGTCGGACCAGCCGGACCAGTGCGATGGGCTGTCGGGGCCGATTCTCGACATCATGGATCGGCTTGGTCCCGGCGTGGACGTGATCGTCTCCGGCCACACCCACCGCGCGTATATCTGCGATTATTCGGTCACCAACCCGGCCAAGCCGGTGCTGCTGACCAGCGCGGGCAATAACGGCGTGATGCTGACCGCGATCGACCTCAGCTTCGACCCGGTGACGAAGACGGTGTCGAAGCGCTCCGCCAGCCAGCGGATCGTGCAGGGCAGCGGCAATGTCAGCGCGGGCGGCCCAGTGAAGAGCAACATGTATTTTCCCGTCTATCCCGCCGATCCAGAAGTTGCCGCGCATGTCGCGCGCTACGCCGCCGCCGCGGCCCCGCTCGCCCGGCGGCCGGTGGGCAAGGCATCCGCGCCGATCCTGCGCGACGAAGACAGCGAGATCGTCGAATCGCCGCTCGGCCTGCTGATCGCCGATGCGCAGCTTGCTGCAACGCAGAAGGACGGGGCGCAGATCGCGCTGATGAACCCCGGCGGGGTGCGCGCGTCGATCACCCCGGCTGCGGACGGGACGGTGACGTTCGGCGACCTCTACACCACCCAGCCTTTCGGCAATAATCTGCAGGTCCGCGAGTACACAGGCGCGCAGCTGCTCGCGGTGCTGGAGCAGCAATTCACCAATGCGGACGGGCCAAAGCTGCTGTTCCCGTCGGGCCTGACCTACGGCTACGACCGGTCAAAGCCCGAGGGTCAGCGGATCATCGTGCCGCTGGTGGACGGCAAGCCGCTCGACCCGGCGGCGACCTATCGTGTCGCGATGAACGGGTTTCTGGCCGGGGGCGGCGACGCGTTCACGACGCTCAAGGTCGGACGGATCGTCGCGGGCGGCGTGTTGGATGTCGACGCGCTTGAGGCATGGTTTGCGCGGGGTGGAGTGGTGACGCCACCCGCGCTTGGCCGGGTGAAGGATGTAGGGCCGCAATAAGCCTTCTAAGCCCCTCCCCTTCAGGGGAGGGGCTTAGCGCAACTCAAGCCCGCACCACCTTTGCAATCGCGTCGAGCAGGCCGTTGACGAACCCCTTCTCGCGCCGGTCGTAAAATGCATCGGTCACGTCCAGATACTCGCTGATCGCCGCGCCAACCGGCACGTCCTTGCGCGCGAGCAGCTCATAGGTCCCGGCGCGCAGGATCTGGCGCATCGGGCGGTCGAGCCGGTCGAAGCTCCAGTCCGCCGACAGCTTCGACGCGATCAGCGCGTCGATCTCATCGCGGCGCGCATCCACGCCTTTGACGATGTCGTCGAAGAACGTCGCGTCGGCCTCGATATATTCCGCGTCCTCGATCGTTGCGCCCAGCCGGTGCTGATGAAACTCAGTCAGCAGTTGGGGCAGGGGGGTCTTCTCCATCTCCTGCTGGTACAGCGCCTGCACGGCGGCGAGCCGCGCAGCGGCGCGGGCTTTGGATCGGGTCTTTGCGGTGGGGCTTGGCATAATCTGAAAGTCCTTAGCCGTGTC
>JBHYGP010000053.1:0-4340 GCA_051858935.1 Sphingomonas sp. | reverse complement strand
TGCGAAAGCAGGAGCCCAGAGTGACGGAGCGATTGGTTTGAAATCCTGGGCTCCTGCTTTCGCAGGAGCGCTAGGGGAGGCGCAGCGCCACCGACTTGGCGTGCGCCGGAAGCCCTTCGGCCTCGGCCAGCGCCACCGCCGCCGGGCCGATCGCCGCCAGCCCCGCCGCATCGAGCGCGAGGAAGCTGGTGCGCTTCATGAAATCGAGCACCGACAGGCCGCTGGCAAAGCGTGCGCGGCGGCCGGTGGGCAGGACGTGGTTGGGCCCGGCGACATAATCGCCGATCGCTTCCGGCGTCATCCGGCCGAGGAACACCGAGCCGGCATGACGCACGCGGGCGAACAGCGCGTCGGGATCGTCCACCGCCAGCTCCAGATGCTCGGGCGCGAGCTTGTTGACCAGCGGGATCGCCTCGTCGAGGTTCGCGGTCAGGATGATCGCGCCATTGGCGTCCCAGCTCTGCCGCGCGACCTTGCGCGTCGACAGCTCGCCGATCTGGCGGTCGACCGCCTCGGCCACCTTGCCCGCCAGGATCGCGTCATCGGTCAGCAGGATCGACTGGCTGGTCGGGTCATGCTCGGACTGGCTGAGCAGGTCGGCGGCGATCCATTCGGGGTCGTTCTTGCCGTCCGCGACGACGACGATCTCGCTCGGCCCCGCGACCATGTCGATGCCGACCACGCCATAGAGCTGGCGCTTGGCCTCCGCGACCCAGGCATTGCCGGGACCGGTGATGACATCGACCGCCGCGATCCGCCCGGTGCCATAGGCCAGCGCGGCAATCGCCTGCGCCCCGCCGACGCGCCAGATTTCGTCCACCCCGGCGATGTGCGCGGCGGCGAGGACGAGCGGGTTGATTTCACCATCCGGGGTCGGCGTGACCATCACGACGCGATCGACCCCCGCGACCCTCGCCGGAATCGCGTTCATCAGCACCGAGCTGGGATAGGCTGCGCGCCCACCGGGGACATAGACCCCCGCCGCCTCGACCGCGCCCCAGCGCGCGCCGGTGCGTACGCCATCGGCGTCGGTGATGTCGCTGTCCGCCGGTTTCTGCTTTTCGTGATAGGCGGTGATCCGCTTGGCCGCGAGTTCGAGCGCCGCGCGCAAATCGGGCGCGAGCGCGTCCAGCGCAGCAGCACAGTCGCTCTTTTCGATCCGCCAGCCGGTTTCGTTGAGATCGTGGCGGTCGAACTTGCGGGTGAAGGCGTGCAGCGCCGCATCGCCCTCGTCGCGCACCGATGCGACGATCGTGCGCACGTCGCGCGCGACATCGGCATCGGCCTCACGCCGCGCATCGACCAGCTCGCGGAACGCCTGGGCGAATCCCGGCTCGGACGTGGATAGGCGGATCATGGCTTTAGCCCCTCCCCTTCAGGGGAGGGGCTTGAAACAGCGCGCCGAAACGCATCCACCAACGGCACGATTTCCGGCCGCGTCTTGAACGCGGCGCGGTTGGCGATCAGTCGGCTCGATACCTCCATGATCGTCTCGACCTCGACCAAGCCATTTTCCTTGAGCGTGCGACCCGACGAAACGAGATCGACGATGCGCGGCGCGAGGTCGAGCAAAGGCGCCAGTTCCATCGCGCCATTCAGCTTGATGCACTCGGCCTGCACGCCGCGCGCCTCGAAATGGCGGCGGGTCAGATGCGGGTATTTGGTCGCGACGCGGACATGGCTCCACCCGCGCGGATCGTCGGTCGCGGCGAGCGCAGCCGGCTCGGCCACCGACAGGCGGCAATGGCCGATGCCGAGATCGACCGGCGCATAGAGCTCCGAATAGGCGAACTCGGCGAGCACGTCCGACCCGACGATGCCAAGCTGCGCCGCGCCATGCGCGACAAAGGTCGCGACATCGAACGCGCGCACCCGGATCAGGTCGATATCGGGGCGGTTGGTCTTGAAGCGCAGCGCGCGGCTGCCCTCGTCCGAAAACGCCGCTTCGGGCACGATTCCGGCGCGCGCGAGCAGGGGCAACGCTTCCTCAAGGATGCGTCCCTTGGGCACGGCCAGGATGATCGGATCGGGCGAGCTGTCGGTCATGGGTTGCGCGCCTTTACTTGGGGGGGCGTTGCGGCGCAACAAGAGCGCAGCTTTATCGGCGGAAAGGGCAGGGCATGACCGACTGGATGGCGCTGGAGGATGTGCGGACCGCGTTCGCCAATCAGGTCGACTATTGCCGCGCCAACGATGCGGCGCTGACCGCCAGCGTGGTACAGGCGATCCTCGACGGGATGGCGGGGCCGGGGGCGTTCCGTGCCAAACTGCGCGACTGGCCGGGCAAGCCGATGGCCGACGCGTTGCCGCTGCGCGCGGCGGGCGGGCTGCATGCGCTGCACCTGACCGGCGTCGCGCCTATGCTTGGGGCACTTTACGCGGGGGAGGCGGTCGATGCCGGGCCGCTGGTCAACGCCGCGATCGACGCGCATGACCCGGCTTTGCTCCCCTGGCTTGACGGCCCGCCGCAGACCAATGAGGCGGCGCGCTCCGCCAACTATGCCGCCGCAATGCTGTGGCTGGCGGCGCAGGGCCTGCCGGGACGGTTCGAGTGTATCGAGATCGGGTCGAGCGCCGGGATCAACCTGATGATGGACCGCTATCGCTACGATCTGGGCGGGGTGGGGGTGGGTCCCGAGGACGCAGCGATGCGGATCGCGCCCGACTGGCGCGGCCCGCCGCCGCCTGTTGACGAGGTCGAGATCGTCTCGATCCGGGGATGTGATGTCGCGCCGATCGGCCTGACCGATCCCGAAGCGCTGCTCCGGCTGCGCGCCTATGCGTGGCCCGAGCACCGCGTGCGCGCGCAGCGGCTGGAGATCGCGGCGGCGGAAGCGGCCCGGAACGCGCCCGATCTGGTTGAGGCGGACGCGGCGGCGTTTGTTGTCGAGGCGCTAGCGCGGCCACAGGCGGCGGGGACGACCCGCGTGCTGATGCACTCGATCGTCTGGCAATATCTCGGGGCCGAGCGACAGGCGGCAATCACCGCCGCGATGGAGGCGGCGGGCGCGAAGGCAACGCCCGACCGCCCGCTGGCCTGGATCGCGGTCGAGGCGAACCGGCAGACCTTCCGCCACGAACTGACGGTGCGGTATTGGCCGGAGGGCGGGGCGTCGCAGCTGCTGGCAGCGGCGCATCCCCATGGCGCATGGGTGGAGTGGATGGGGTAGCTATAAATCCTCCCCCGCCAGGGGGAGGTGTCAGCGCAGCTGACGGAGGGGGAGGAAGCACGACGGCCAGAGGTTCAAGGATATCGCCGTCCTCCCCCTCCGTCGCCTTCGGCGCCACCTCCCGCTTGCGGGGGAGGATTAATCGCCCGTCGGCGGCCCCACATCCCATCGTCACCCCGGACTTGTTCCGGGGTCCACCGGGAGGCAGGCGCGAAGCAAGCGGTTCAAGCGACGCGCGAGAGGATGAGTGGACCCCGGCACAAGGCCGGGGTGACGAAGTTGGTTCACGCCACGAACCCAAAGCTGTCTGCCGGGAAACGACCCCAATGTTGCCATTCCCGCTCTGCAAGCCATAAAACCACGCATGTAGAACGGAGCGCAGAAGTTTATGGTCCTGTTCGCGCTGATCACGCCCGTCGCGCTCTCTTTCGTGGGAGCATGGGTTCTCGCTCGCTATCGAATATCAGCCATTGCCATTGCGCTGTCAGTGGCAGTGGCGGCTGTCGCAGCAACATTCGGTTTGCTCAGATTGCGATACAGCTTGTTCGAAATTGGGCCCTTCATGCTCTTGCCACAAGCTGCTTCATTTCTGTTCGCGATTGCCACAAGCTTTGGGGTGGTCCGACGCACACGGCGCCGTCAACCTTAGCGCGATGGCAACCGAGGCCAGCTTTCGTGTCCAGCTTCACAACCTACCCCGCCGGCTCACCCCTCCCAGTCTTCCCCATCACCCAAGCAAACAACCGCGGAATCGGCGCATTGCGCTCCATCCATTCGCTATACGCCCGGTAGTCGGGATCTTCGCCGAGATGCTTTTCCTCGGTCCTGGCGCGGACATAATAGATCAGGCTGACCAGCCCGAGCAGCAGGCTCGCGCGCGCCGCGTCGGCCAGGCTGCCGGTGGTGACCAGCAGCGGGCAGGTCGCGATCCACCAGAACAGGTTCTTCGACAGATACGCCGGGTGCCGCGTAAACGCATACGGCCCATGGGTGATGATCCCGCGATGCGTGAGGTTGGAAAAGCGGAAGCCGAATGCCATCGTCGCCCAGGCATAGATCGCGGTCAGCGCCACCAGCACCGCGCCGACGATCCACAGCAGCACGTCGTGCCCGGCCAGCCAGTGCGTCCAGTCCGACGTGCCGGGATGATAGTCGAGCGGGCCGCCATTG
>JBHYGP010000052.1:0-6531 GCA_051858935.1 Sphingomonas sp. | reverse complement strand
CCGTCGCTCCATCGCCAACCGACCCGGCTCCGCCGCGTCCAGCGCAACAGCCGCCCGCCTTCGACCAGGGAGACATGCAGCGCCACCGGTGCGGGCGGCGTCGCCGATCGCCCGCTGATCGCCACGTCCACCACTTCAGGCTCGGCATCGCCCACACCGGTCGCCATCACCGTCAGCGTCGTACCCGCCGCGCCGCGGCCATCCAGCGCGACCAGAACCTCACGCTCGATCAGCACGAACCGGTCTCCGACAGCGCCGCTGCCGATCGCATCCTCGGTCCCGCGCCGCCCGCGCCACAGGCCGCTCAGCCGCCACCGCGTCGGCGTGATCGGCTCGGCCTGCGCGAACTGCATCAGCTCATCTCCGACCAGCGCCAGATTGGCACCCGCGTCGAGCGCCTCTGCCGACGCATCGCTCAACTCCATTCCGACATGCGCCAGCTCGATCTCGATCTGCGACGCACGATCCTCGATCAATGCGCTGGCCGCCCCCGCCGCTATGACCACGGTCCCGATCACGGCCGGCGCGGCGGTCGTGCCGATCGCTTCCCACCGCACGCCGCCATCCGCGCTGATCGCCAACGCCGCCCGACGCCAACCGGAGGCTTCGCCGCAAGCAGCAATCGTCAGACGCGGTCCGCTCAACACCCCGTCGCTCAGATGCGGAATCTCGAACACCGCGATGCGAGTCGCGCCATGGAGCTGATCAGGAGCAGAAATAACCCGCCCAGGGGTCGCCGGAATCGCAATACCGACGGACACGACGGGGGTCAGCGTCAGCGCGACCGTGTCGATTTCGACCTGCGCCTCCACGACACGCCATTGGCCAGCCTCGCCTTCAATGGTGACGCGCGCGCCCGGTGCCAGACCCAGCGCCGACCAGCCGGGCCGCACGACCCGCCGCGTCCGCGCAAGGTCGGCACGCATCAACTCTGCGGTAGCGATCCCCTTGGCGGCGTCTGCCGACAAGGCGGCGGGCAGCTCGATCCGCCGCTCGCGATCCTGACCCACCGCATCCGTCGCGATCTGCACCCCCGCCTGAAAGTCGCGCGCCGGATCATAGTGGCTGAGCATCACCCGACGCGGCACCCGGTCCGGCGAGTCGATCGACCGCTCGACCCCGCGCCCCGTTGCGCCCGGATCGACGACCGTCGCGGCGTCTCCCGTCCCGCTCGCAAGTATGAACCGCTCGCCCGCGACGGCAGGCCATGCCCCGCTCGCCTCGATCAGCGGCGCAATCGCCCCGCGCACATTCTCGCCATAGCCCGAATAGCCCCCGATCGGCAGCGCCGCCTCGCCCGCGCCGACTATGTCCCCGGACAGCGCCGCAACGATCGACCCGGCCGACACAGCACCCGTATCGGCGACGACTTCAAAGCTCAGCGACGGAATCCGGTTGCCGAACTCTTCCAGTTCGAGATTCTCGAACACGGCATAGGCAATTCCGCGATGCGC
This sequence comes from Sphingomonas sp., assembly GCA_051858935.1. GTDB lineage: Bacteria > Pseudomonadota > Alphaproteobacteria > Sphingomonadales > Sphingomonadaceae > Sphingomonas. The sequence continues at coordinate 5,077 of JBHYGP010000052.1, read as the reverse complement.
CGGTGCCAGCCCGAGCCCCTCGGCCGAAGCAATCAGCGGATCGACGCCCTGATCCTCGCCACCCTGATGCAGCCGGAACCCGGTCCGCACCTTCCAGTCCCCCGCCGCCCCGCGCAGCAGTTTCCCGTCCGCCCAAATCCGCCCGACCGACAGGATCGGTCGCGCCGACAGCGCCACCGCGAACGACGCGGTATAGCTATAGCTGGTCACCGTCGGCTGCCCCTTGCCGCCCTCGCGATGGCGATGCTCGACCAGCTCGGTCGCCCAGATCACCGTCCCCGCGACCCGCAACGTCCCGAACAGCTTGGGGATCGGCGTGCCATAGCTCGACGTCTGCAGCGCCAGTTCGGTCAGCCGCGGCCCCTCACGCCCCTTGGGCTTGAACAGCACTTCGCGATCGATCGATTGACCGGCGAGCCCGCCCAGCATCGCCCCGATCGGCCCGCCGATCAGGCCGCCGACCGCTGTAAGTACCAGTGTCGCCATCTCACCCTCCCTCCCGTCGCCATCGCGCCAGTTCGGGCCAGGGCGGCACCCCGGGCCGCTCCACTACGCGGCGCAGCCCCGCATCGGCATGGATCACACCCACCTCGCTCGCGATGGCGAGATGCAGCTGCCCCGCTCCCACATTCAGCAGCAGCAGGTCACCCGCCCGCGCATCGCCAACCCGCACCAGACCCGCCGCCTGCGTGATCGCCAGTATCTGTGCGACATCACCCCCGCGCAGCGCATAGCCGCGCGGCACCGCCACCCCGTAAGCCAGCCCTGCCAACCCCACACAGTCCAGCCCGAACTCGACACAGCGCCCATGTAACCGAAACCGCGCCCCGATTGCCCCGCGCGCCCGCTCCAGCGGACTCATCCGCCCGGATAGCGCGTCAGCAGGTCGATCCCCGGCAGATACGGCTCGCCCCGGAAATTCGCGGCATTGCCGAACCGCCCCGCGCACGTCGCGATGCTCTTGTCGCATCCCTCGCTCACCTCCACCAACGCCCCCACCGCATCGAAGCGCGGCGCACGCCGCAGCGTCACGACATCCCCCGCCGACGCCGCGATCACATCGCTCAGCCCGCTATTCGCCCCGCCGATCCAGCGCAGCCGCCCGCCAGCCCATCCGCCCGGAACAGGTTCCTCGCCACCGAGCGTCAGCACAGCCCCGTCCGCCGCGATCACCCGCGCAAACCGCCGCCGCCCGGCCATCGCCACCCGGCATCGCGTGTCACCCAGCTCGGCCCGACATTCGGGCGACGTCATCTCGACTACCGGCGCATCCAGCGCCGCCGCCGCCCCGCGCAGCTCCGCAGTCAGCGTGCCATCCCGCGTCTCGACCGCCCCGATCGTCCCGCTGCCCAGCGCGACCACGTCACCCGGCGCGGTCCAGTCGACCGCGAACAGCGTAATCCGCGCGCTATCCCAGCGCCCCGCGAGCAAATCCGCCTCACTGATCGCTGCCCCGGTCAGCGCGCCGGTCACGTCCATGCTGTCGGCATCCAGCCCCGCCCCGCGCCGGATCGCCGACGGCGTCATCCCCGGCGCAGCGCGATAGCGGAACCCATCCACCTCCAGATCGCGATCATGCGCAGTCAGCCCGATCGCCACCCCATCCCGCCGCTCGATCCGCCAGCAATAGGCGATCGTGGCAAGGGGCTCGTTCAGCCAGAGCATCAGCTTCTTCCTTGAACTTGCGTGGACGCACTGCGGGCTGCACACTGAACCGATGCTCAACTGGCTCCGCACCATGTCCGTGATTGCACTTTTGGTCGCGCCGCCCGCGATGGCGTGCTCGATGGTGCCAATCCGGTCCGAAACCGGCGCGCTCGACTATGCGCGCCAATCCTATGGCCTCGCCGCGCTCGTCGTGGACGCCGAGGTCGAGGCTCCGATGCACCTTGGCGACGATTGGAAAGAGGGCCTGCTGCCCGCTGCCCGCCTCAAGGTTATTCGGGTTCTCAAACCCGGCGGACCGGGCATCGTCGAGGATGCGTCAATTGTCGTCGCCTATCTCGACTCCTGCTCGATCGCGTTCACCCGTGTGGGTCAGCGCGTCCGCGTACTGCTTGATGGCGGCGCGCCGATCTTCGTGGCGGATTCGGGGACGAATGGAGCCGCGATCTGGGATGAAAAGCTTGGCGCGCTGTTCGACCGGGAGATCGATCGTCTCGCCGGTGTGCCCCGCCCCACAGGCTTGACTCCGCTAGGGGCGGAGTAACCGCGCTAGCCTTCCCTGACCTCCACCAACGGCACACTCGGAGCCGCCCCCGCCATGAAGGTCGCGCGGTTCACACTCAGCGAATCCTCCGCGAACCGCACCGGCACATCGAAGCGGAACCCCGCCGTCACCACCGCGCCCTCGCCCGGAGGTTCGTCCAGTACGACCATCCCGCCCGCGCCAATCGAGAACGCCACCGTCTCGACCCCGTCCACCGCGACCCGCACGCTTCCCGCCACCGGCCGGGTGATCCGCCGCGCGACATCGCCATAGGCCTTCACCAGCGCAAACGCCTGCCGCTCGCCGTCCCCCTCGCCCAAAAGCTGATCGAGCGGCCCTGGCGCACCCTCATCGTTCGAGCAGTCATCGAACGGATCGCGCAGCCGGAACCCGCGCGCCGGCCCCATCCGCGCCCGGTAAAACCCCAGCAGCGCCCGGATATCCGCCTCGCTCCGCACTCCCGGCCCAACATCGTAACGGGTCCGCGCCTGCGCCCAGGCCGCGTTGCGCGCCTCATGCCCGCCCGCGCTGGTCAGGATCGCGGTCGATACCTCCGGCGCAACCTCAGCCTCGCGCCCCAGCGCAATCGGGAACAGCACATCGTCGAACGCCTGCATCTCATCCTCCTGATCGAAGGTCACAAACCCATCGCGGATCACCTGCGGCAACGCCCAGATAAAGGTTGCCGCCACCCCGCGCCGCCGCGCCGCATCCGCCGCCTCGGCAATCCCGCGCCACTGCTGCGCATCTTCCGGGTTCAGCACGAACCCCGCGAAATAATGCTGCTGCTCAACCGGATAGCCCAGCCGCGCCTCCGCCAGCGCCACGCCCCGCGCGCTCGCCACGGCATTGCCCGCCGCTGCCCAGTCATAATCCTCCAGCTGCAGCACATCGAACGCCGGAAACGCCCAACCGACCGGCAAATTCGCCCGCATCAACTCGGGAGCCTCGCGGTCCAGCACCGTGGGGAGATAGGCGAGCAGCAACAGCTCCGCCTCCGGCGCTACCGCACGCACCGCGTCGCCCAGCGCCGCCGTCGATGCCGCCAGCAACGCCCCCGCCGCGTCCAGCACCGCAATGTCGAGATCACCCCGCACATTCTGCTCCGCCGGATCGCCCAGCTCCGCCCGTGCCGCATCGTCATGGATGCACAGCCGGCCATCCGGCATTACCCACCACCACGGCTCGCCGACCTGAAACTTGACCCCCAGCCCCGCAGCCTGCGCGAGTCCCACAAACGCCGCCGCCACCGCCTGCAAATACCCCATCGCCCCGACATGCGCGGGTGACAGCAGGGTCGAGGGCGGTTCCCACCCGGTCAGCGCAGGCGACCCATCGAACGCCCGCTGCTTCCAGTCGCCCCAGCAATGCGCGTCGAACAGCTCATAGGACAGCGACCAGATCACCCCGAAGCCCAGCGCCTTGGCCCGCTCGGCGAAATCGGCATGCCAGGCCGCGCATGGGCCATTCAGCACCCCGCCGCTCAGGCTGACGAAATAGCCCCCCGACGCCGCTTCGAGCCGGAAATAATGGCTCATCCCGACATAATGGACGATGTCCGCGCGATACCCCAGTTGCAGCGCATTGCGCAGCAACCGCGCCGGGGTCAGGTGATAGCTGTCGTCATAGCCCGAACAGATCGACAGCCCATGTTCGGGCACCACCACATCGCCGATCGCCAGCACCACCCCCGGCCCCTCGACCGCGATCTCCGACAGCTCGACCCAGCCCACGACCGGCTCCACCAGCGCTGCGTCGTCACCGGTGTAACCCGGCGGCACCAGGCTAACGAACATCCGATCGATATCTCCCGCCCACACTGGATCGGTCTCGTCCGGCAACACGAACCCGCCCGCGACGCTGGCAAAGTCGATGTTGACGACGCAATCCTCCAGCGTCCCCTCGGCATAGTTCCACAACCGCACATACCAGGCGCGCGGCACCCCCGCCGCATCACGCCCCTCGATCGTCAGCACTGGGCCATTGACCGCATCCAGCGGCATCACGCCGCCCGATTGCCAGCGAAAGCGCAACCGACACCCGCGATAATCGCGGCTGGTCTCATAGGAGAGCAGCGGGTGGTCATGCCGGTCCACGCTCTCCCAGATCAGCCCCGCCAGATCGTCCTGCCGGTAAAACACCGAATCGACGCGCAACGCATCCGGCGCAGTCGTCACGACGCTCGCCATCATGGGCCGCGGGAAATTCACGGTCCAATAGGCCGGATCAAAGCGCGAGATCACCCCCGCCGCCTGCACCGTCCGCCCGGACGCGAGCCAATATGCCATGTCGCTTCCCCCTTCTTCTCCCCTCCCGCTTGCGGGAGGGGCCGGGGGAGGGCCTGTTAATTCGGCCAAGTCGTCTGCGGACAAGCCCTCCCCTAACCCCTCCCGCAAGCGGGAGGGGAACAGCCCTAATCCACCCCTGCCAGCGCCGCCTTCACCGCCCGCGCCACCTGCCGCCCCGATTGCCGAAGCGCCCCAGCCGCTTCGCCACCGCCCGGCGCATGGATCGTGATCGCCACCCGCACCTCGCGTCCACCGCCGCCCTGAACCGGCACCTCGACCCGCCCGCTCGTGGTCGGCACGAACAGCTCCGGCCCGCGCTCGCCGACGACATAGCCCCGCCCCGGCACCACCGGCCCGCCGGTTGCGCGCCCGGGCAATCCAAACAGGCTGCCGATCGCCGAACCCAAACCGCCGCCGCGGCCACCGCCGAACAGCGACGACAGCCCCGCGCGCACCGCCTCCGCGGCGATCTCGGCCAGGATCTGCGACGCGACCCGGCTCAGATCCTCGAACCCCAATTTGCCCATCCGCACCGCGCGCAACAGCGCCGTCTCGATCCCGCGCCCGGCGCGATCCGCCC
>JBHYGP010000051.1:0-6535 GCA_051858935.1 Sphingomonas sp. | reverse complement strand
CGGCAGCGGCGCCAGCGCGGGGCTTGGCGGCATGGTGCTCGCCACGTCGCACGGGTTCGTCGGGCACTATGTCGGGTCGCGCTTCGGACGTTCGGCGAGCGTGATCGCCGGGGCAGGCACCAAGATGGAGCGCGACTATGAATATTCGTCGCGGCTGCATTTCGCCGACCTGGAGTCGCCCGAGCAGATAGGCCGCAAGGCAGGCGAACGCACCGTTCGCAGCCTCAATGCGAGCAAGGCCCAGACGGGCAGCGTGGACGTCGTGTTCGATCCACGTGTCGCGCGCGGCATCGCCGGTCATCTCGCCGGCGCCATCAACGGCGCGTCGGTGGCGCTCAAGACCAGCTTCCTGCGCGACAGGATGGGCGAGCAGGTGGCGGCAGCGGGAATTACCGTCACCGACGAACCGATGGCGACGCTCTACTCGGGCATCGCGATCGAGCGCCCGACCAACGTCGTCAGCCTCGACCAGTTCAAGCGCCGCGCGCGGCGCTGAACGGCAACAAAAAAGGCCACTGTCCGATCGGACAGTGGCCTTTTTGCTGATCCGCCGCTGCTACTTGCGGGCCTTGCGAGCGGCGTAGCGCGCATCCCGCGCCGCCTTCATCTCCGCCGCACTGGGCGGCGTCAGCCGCACCTCCTTCAGCGCTGCAGCCGCCTCAAGCGCAGCCTGCTCCTCCGCCTTCCGCTCCGCCTCAGCCTGCTTCAGCGCGGCCTTCTCAGCCTTGGCAGCAGCAGCAGCCTCAGCCTTGGCGGCGCGTTCTTCGGCCAGCGCCTTGTCCCGCGCTTCAGCGGCCTTGCGGCGCTCTTCCAGCACAGCAGGATCGACCGCAGGCTTTGACCGCAGCAGTTCGAGCGCCTTCTGCTTTGCCCGGGCCGCCGCGGCAGTACGATCCTGAAATGACGGTTCCCTGTATGACGACATGCATGTTTTCCAATGAGTTCAGCCCGTGCTGCGTCAACGCCCGACTGGCGGTCACGCATCCGGGGCTATAAAAATAAAGCGGCTCGCGCACTGACGAACGCGAGTCGCGCTTCGCCGTAAACGGTCAATCGGGCCGCAGGTTGAAGCCGTATGTTACCCTAATCAGCCCCGTCCGTCGAGGATCGCCGCGATCGCCGCAGTCACCTCGCCGATATCGGCCATGCCGTCGACCCGCTGGACCAAGCCGCGCGCCTCGTAAATCGGCAGGATCGGCGCAGTCTTGGCGCGATATTCGGCCATGCGCGTGCGAACCGTTTCCTCATTGTCGTCGGGGCGACGCTTGAACTCGGTTCCTCCGCATACGTCGCAGACACCGTCGACCTTGGGCTGGTTGAAGCTGTCGTGATAGTTGGCGCCGCAACTGGCGCAGCTGAAACGGCCAGTGATGCGCGCGACCAGCGCGTCCTCGTCAACAACCAGCTCGATGACGTGGTCGAGGGTGCGGCCACGCTCGGCCAGCAGACTGTCGAGCGATTCCGCTTGCGCAGCGGTGCGGGGATAGCCGTCGAAAATCGCGCCCCGGCCACCTTGGGTCTCATCGCCCAGCGCATCGAGGCTCTCGCCGATGATGCCGCTGACGATCGCGTCGGAGACAAGCTCGCCCGCCTCCATCACCGCCTTCGCCTGCAGCCCGACCGGCGTGCCCGCCTTGACCGCGGCGCGCAGCATGTCGCCGGTCGACAGCTGGACCATGCCGCGCTCGCTTTCGAGCCGCGACGCCTGGGTCCCCTTGCCTGCGCCCGGAGGCCCCAACAGGATGATATTCAACTGGCTTCCCCTTCCCTGCCGCCGCGCCTGTCAGCGCAGACGGCCACCCTTCAGCTTCGCCTTCTTGATCAGGTCGCCATACTGGTGCGCCAGCAAATGCGACTGGATCTGCGTGACCGTGTCCATCGTCACGTTGACGACGATGAGCAGGCTGGTCCCGCCGAGATAGAAGGGGATTGCGAGCGCCGACACAAGATATTCCGGCACAAGGCAGATGAAGGTCAGGTACGCCGCGCCGATCACGGTGATGCGCGTCAGCACATAATCGAAATAGGCCTCGGTGTTCTTGCCCGGACGGATGCCGGGGATGAACCCGCCATGCTTCTTGAGATTCTCGGCCGTCTCCTCGGGGTTGAACACAACCGCCGTGTAGAAGAACGAGAAGAAGATGATGCCGGCACCGTAGAGCAGCATGTACACCAGGCTGCCATGCTGCAGATACTGGTTGAGCGTGATGATGAAATCGCCGCCCCAGCTTTCGCCGCTCTGCGCCTGACCAGCAAACTGGCTGACCGTCAGCGGCATCAGCAGCAGCGAGCTGGCGAAGATCGGCGGGATCACGCCCGCGGTGTTGATCTTGAGCGGCAGATGGCTGCGCTCGCTCTGCACGCCGCGCTGGGTCTGGCGCTTGGGATACTGGATCAGGATGCGGCGCTGGGCGCGCTCCATGAAGCAGATGAAGAGGACCAGGCCCGCGACAGCAGCAAGGATCGCGACGAGCGTGATCGGATTCATCGAACCCGAACGACCGCCTTCGAACAGCTGGACCAGCGTGGTCGGCAGATGCGCGACGATGCCGGCCATGATGATCAGCGAAATGCCGTTGCCGACACCGCGGCTGGTGATCTGCTCACCCAACCACATCAGGAAGAGCGTGCCGCCGATCAGGCTGATGACCGCCGCAACGCGGAACAGCATGCCCGGATCGACCACCGCCCCGCCGGCTTCCATGCCGGTGGCGATGAAATAGCCCTGGATCGCGGTCAGCGCGACCGTGCCATAGCGGGTGTACTGGTTGAGCTTCTTGCGCCCGCTCTCGCCTTCCTTCTTGATCGCGGCGAGCGTCGGCGACAGCGAGGTCGCGAGCTGCACCACGATCGAGGCGGTGATGTACGGCATCACGCCGAGCGCGATCACGCTCGCGCGCTCAAGCGCACCGCCCGAAAATGTGTTGAAAAAGTCGAGCACACCGCCCTGGGTCCGCTCGGCGAGCGCCGAGAGCCCCGTAGGGTCGATGCCAGGCAGCGGCACGAAGCTGAGCAGCCGGAAGATGATCAACGCACCCAGCGTGAACCACAGGCGCTTCTTGAGTTCGGTGGCCTGCCCGAACTTGGACAGGTTGAGGCCGGATGCCATTGAATCGGCTGCGGATGCCATTGAACGATTATCCCGGAAACCAAAGCGGCGGAGAAGCGTTTGCCGCTCCCCCGCCGCCCATATAGGTTACTGTCGGAGCAGGGCAATGCACTTACATCGCCCCGTCCACAGCTAAAGTCAGGCCTTACCGGCCTTCTTGGCGGCGATGACCTTCTGCACCGAGCGATGCTTGGCAGCATGCTTGTCGGCGGCAGGAACGATCGTCGGGATGGTGACGGTGCCGCCAGCCTTCTCAACTGCCTCGATCGCGCCCTTCGACGCACCGGCGACGGTGAAGCTCAGCTTCGCCTTCAGCTCACCCTTGGCGAGCAGACGGACGCCGTTCTTGCCACCACGGGCCAGGCCAACGGCCTGCAGCGCAGCGTGATCGATCTCGGTCGCGGTCAGCTTGCCGGCATCGACCAGCTTCTGGATCATGCCCAGATTGACCTCGGCATAGTCCTTGCCGCGCGGATTGTTGAAGCCGCGCTTCGGGATGCGCATGTGGAGCGGCATCTGGCCGCCCTCGAAGCCGTTGATCGCGACGCCCGAACGTGCCTTGGCACCCTTCTGGCCGCGGCCTGCGGTCTTGCCCTTGCCCGAGCCGATGCCGCGTCCAACGCGCATCCGGCCCTTGCGGGCGCCTTCATTGTCAGTGAGGTCGTTCAGCTTCATGTCGTGCACTCGCTTTCGCTTTTGTCGCGCTGGTAAAATTCCACGGCGGGCCGGGAAAATCGGAAAGGGGGCCGATAGCCCCCTCCCCTTATATTGTCACCTGGAAAAGATGCCGGGGGGCTCAGCCCTCGACGATCTCGACCATGTGGGGCAGCTTGCGGATCATACCGCGGACCTCGGGGCTATCCTCGAGCTCGCTGACCTTGTGCATCTTGTTGAGGCCCAGGCCGATCAGCGTCGCGCGCTGATCCTTGGTCCGGCGGATCGGCGATCCGATCTGCTTTACCTTGATCTTCGCCATATCGCTTACTCCACGATCGCCGCGGCATCAGCCTCGGCGGTCTGCGAACCGCCACGGCCGAGCAGATCGGCAATCTTCTTGCCGCGACGCTGGGCCACCGCCTTCGGAGAATACTGGTCGCCCAGTGCCTCGAAGGTCGCGCGGATCATGTTGTAGGGGTTCGAGGTGCCGACCGACTTGGTCACCACATCGGCAACGCCCAGGCTCTCGAACACGGCGCGCATCGGACCACCGGCGATGATGCCGGTACCCGCAGGAGCCGAGCGAACGGTGACCTTGCCGGCGCCGAAATGGCCCTTGCCGTCATGGTGCAGCGTCCGGCCCTCGCGCAGCGGCACGCGGACCATCTTCTTCTTGGCAGCTGCGGTCGCCTTCGAAATGGCTTCCGGCACTTCGCGCGCCTTACCATGGCCGAAGCCGACACGGCCCTTGCCGTCGCCTACGACGACCAGCGCCGCAAAGCCGAAGCGCTTACCGCCCTTCACCGTCTTGCTGACGCGATTGATGTGGACGAGCTTTTCGATCAGCTCTTCACCGCCATCGTCGGCACCGGGGCCACCACGACCGCGATTGTCGCGACCACGATTGCCGTCGCGACCACGGCCACCGCCGCCGCCACGATTGTCGCCACCACGGCCACCACGGCCACGACGGGGAGCATCGGCTGCAACGGCGTCGGGTGCTGCGCCCTCGACGGGCGTCTGGTTCTGTTCGTCAGCCATCTTAGAACTCCAATCCGCCTTCACGCGCGGCATCCGCCAGCGCCTTGACGCGTCCGTGGAACAGGAAGCCGCCACGGTCGAACACGACCTGCGTCACGCCGGCCTGCTTGGCGGCTTCCGCGATGCGTGCGCCAACGGCCTTGGCCGCATCCGTGTTGCCGCCATTCGTGCCACGGACATCCTTGTCCAGCGTCGAGGCGGCAGCCAGGGTCTTGCCCTGGGCGTCGTCGATCACCTGCACATAGATGTGCTTGCCCGAGCGATGCACCGACAGCCGCGGACGGCCACCTGCGCGCGCCTTCAGCGCGGTACGGTTGCGGCGACGCCGCTTCTCGAAGAGAGAGAGACCCTTGCTCATTACTTCTTCTTCCCTTCCTTGCGGAAGATGAACTCGCCCTCGTACTTGATGCCCTTGCCCTTGTAGGGCTCAGGCTTACGCCAGCGACGAATTTCCGCGGCAAACTGGCCGACGGCCTGCTTGTCGTTGCCCGAGATTTCGACGGTCGTCTGGTCGGGGGTCTTCACCTCCACACCTTCCGGCACGTCGAGATCGACGTCATGCGAATAGCCAAGCTGAAGCTTCAGCTTGCGGCCCTGCGCGTTGGCGCGATAGCCGACGCCAGTGATGAGCAGCTTCTTGGAGAAGCCCTCGGTCACCCCGGTCACCAGGTTCTGGACCAGCGTGCGCTGCATGCCCCAGAACGCCTTGGCGCGCTTGGTGTCGTTCGCAGGCTTCACCGTGATGGTGCCGTCGCCCATCTCGTACGAGATGTCGTCCGACGCAGGCATGGTCAGGGTGCCCTTGGGGCCCTTGACGCTGACGACGCCGCCTTCGACGCTGGCGGTGACGCCGGCGGGAACGGGGATCGGCTTTTTACCGGTGCGGCTCATCAGAACACCTCCGCGAGCACTTCGCCGCCGACATTCTGGTCGCGCGCCTCGGCGTCCGACAGAACGCCGCGAGGCGTCGAAACGATGGTGATGCCCAGGCCGTTGCGAACCTTCGGCAGCTCCTTCGAACCCGAATAGACGCGGCGACCCGGCTTCGAGACGCGCGCGATCGACTTGATCGCCGGCTGGCCCTCGAAATACTTCAGCTCGATGCGGATGCCGGCCGCAGGGCCCATCTGCTCTTCGCTGTAGCCACGGATATAACCCTCGCGCTGAAGCACGTCGAGGACACGCGCACGCAGCTTGCTTGCCGGCGTCAGGACGGAGTCCTTGCGGGCGCGCTGGCCGTTGCGGATGCGGGTGAGCATATCACCCAGAGGATCGGTCAATGCCATCTTCGTGATCCTTACCAGCTCGACTTCGTGACACCCGGGATCAGGCCCTTGTTGGCCAGATCGCGCAGCATGACACGTGCGAGACGGAACTTGCGGTAGTAACCGCGCGGACGACCGGTCAGCTCGCACCGGTTGCGGATGCGGGTCGGGTTCCCGTTGCGGGGAATCTCGGCCATCTTCAAACGCGCGATCAGACGCTCGGTCTCATCGAGCGACTTGTCGTTCGCAATCGCCTTCAGCTTCGCGTAGCGGCCGGCGTACTTCTTCACCAGCTGCTTGCGACGCTCGTTCTTGAGCACGGAACTCAGTTTCGCCATGACTTAAGTTCTCTTTCCCTTACGCGGCCTGCTTCGCTTCGCCGTCCGCCTCGATGGGGAACGGGAAACCGAAGAGACGGAGAAGCTCGCGGGCTTCCTCGTCGGTCTTGGCGGTGGTGGTCACG
>JBHYGP010000050.1:2072-6543 GCA_051858935.1 Sphingomonas sp. | reverse complement strand
TGACGGCGATTGCGGCGCCCGATCAGGCGTTGCCGCTGACATAAGGACGTACGAACAGGTACATGCCGGTCGCGATCAGAAGGGCGAGCGGGAGCAGCGGCGCATAGGTGATCGCGACGGGCGGTGGGCCAAAGGCCATGGCAATGAAATTGGCGGCGACGCTAAGCGTCAATGCCAGGCCGAGCCAACGGTGGCTCGCACGGATCCAGTGGTGCAGCATCAATCGTCCCCCCTCAGCGCTCGACCAGCTTCCAGCCATTGCCGGAGGGATCGCGAAAGCTGGCGTCGACTGCCCCGAAGCGCTCGACCGGTTCCTGGGTGAATTCGACACCGCGTTCGCGCATCGCTGAATAAGCGGCCCGGCAATCCTTCACCGCCAGAACGAGCGCGGGCATTGCGCCCTTCGCAACCACCGCGTCGAGCGTCCGCGCGGTCGCGTCATCGACCAGCGGCGGGCCGGGCGTGAACAGGCCGAGCTGAAAGTCGCCCTGCCCCGGATATTGCACCGTCAGCCAACGGAAATTACCGTTACGCACGTCGCTATGAACCCGAAAGCCGAGCTTGCTGACATAGAACTCCAGCGCCTCGTCCTGATCGTGGACATAGATGCCGGCTACCTGAACCCCTTCCATCATTCTGCCTCCCATATGGATGCCGCCGAGGTAACGGCGATCGCGCGGCGGCGCTTCTCCGAAACTGCCATTTTGAGGTCGGGGCGCTCGGCGGCACGTAGATAGCATTGCGGCATTGCGGGCGGGGCGATGGTCTCAGCGCGCAATTGCGTAGGGGTCTTGCCGGTGATGTCGCGGACGGTGCGGCTGAAACTGCCAAGGCTGCTCCAGCCGGTCTGGAATGCGATGTCGGTGACCGACTCGGGCGTTTCGCGCAGCAGCGCCGCCGCGCGCTCGACCCGGCGGGTGAGCAGATAGCGGTGCGGCGGCACGCCAAACGCCTGACGGAACGAACGCGCAAAATGCGCCTGCGATACCCCGCTCACCTGCGCGAGGCGGGCTACCGGCCAGTCCTCGTGCGAGGCGGCATCCATGCGATCCCTTGCGCGCAACAGCCGCCGCAACAGGCGCGGGTCCTGGGGCGCAGCGGGGGAGGCGTCGGTCGGATCAGCCATGCTGGCGCGACGATGCCCGTCGCGCCAGCGATGCACAACTCACGCCGCCTTCTTCTTCCTTGCCGGTTCAGGCGTGCCGTCGCGATACTCGGTGCGCAGCCGTCCCAGCTCGGCCTTCAGCTTGGCGACCTCCGCGGCATAGCGCGGGTCGGCGATGGCGTTGCGCATCTCCTGCGGGTCGGCCTTGAGGTCGTAGAACTCCCACGCATCGATATCGCCGTAGAAGCGCATCAGCTTGTAGCGGTCGGTGCGCACCCCGTAATGCGCCCGGACCGAGTGGAAGGCCGGAAACTCGTAATAATGATAGTAGAGGCTGCTGCGCCAGTCGCGCACCTTCTTTCCCTCCGCCACCGGGCGTAGCGAGCGGCCCTGAACCGCGTCGGGCACTGCGACCCCGGCATAGTCGAGGAAGGTCGGCGCATAGTCGATATTCTGCACCATCTGCGACACCACCGTCCCCGCCGGGATATGGCCGGGATACTGGATCAGCAGCGGGGTGCGGAAGGATTCCTCATACATCCAGCGCTTGTCGAACCAGCCATGTTCGCCAAGGAAGAACCCCTGATCCGAGGTGTAGACGACGATGGTGTTCTTCGACAGGCCGCTGCTCTCGAGATAGTCGAGCAGCCGCCCGACGCTGTCATCGACCGCCGCGACCGTGCCCAGATAGTCGCGCATGTAGCGCTGGAACTTCCATAGCGCGAGGTCGCGGGGCCCAAGATCGGCTCGGTTCATCGCGTCATTGTCGGCCTGATACAGCCGGTCCCATTCTGCGCGCTGCGCCGGGGTCATGCGGGTGAACGCGCCGGGCCAGCGATTATAGCGCAGATCGCTCGATCCCGCCGCGACGGTCATCTTGAGGTCGTGGCCCTCGTACATGTCGCGATAGATGTTCATCTCCTGCTTTCCGGCAGGGATGCGGCCCGCATAATCGTCGAAATAGGTCGACGGGACCGGGAAGTTCACATGGTTGTACTTCTGGACATAGCGCAGCGGCGGCATCCAGTTACGGTGCGGCGCCTTGTGATGGACCATCAGCGCAAACGGCTTGCCCTTGGTGCGCTTTGACTTCAGCCATTCTAGACCGAGATCGGTGACCAGATCGGTGGCATAGCCCTCGGGGCGGGTGCGCCCCTCTGCCGTGATGAAGTCGGGGTTATAATATTCCCCCTGATCGTCGAGCACCTTCCAGTAATCGAAATTGATCGCGCCGGGCGTCGGGCCGATATGCCATTTGCCGACCACCGCAGTCTGATAGCCATGTTCCTTGAGCGCGCGCGGCCAGGTCCATTGGCGCGTGTCGAACGTCTCGCCATTCTTGTTGAAGCCGTTGATATGCCCGAACTTGCCGGTCAGCATCGCGGCGCGGCTGGGGCCGCAGAGCGAGTTGGTGACGAAGCTGTTGGCGAAGCGCGCGCCATTCTTCGCGATCCGGTCGATATTGGGCGTGGGGGCGAGGCGCGAGACCGGGTGGCCATAGGCGGACAGCGCCTGCACCGCGTGATCGTCGGTCATGATGTAGACGATATTGGGCCGCTGCGGTGCCTTGCGCTGCTGCGCGACCACCGGCGTCGCCACCATCGACATCAGCGCGACCCACAGCGCCTTGTTCCGCATCTCACTCTCCCGATTCAGTCGTTCGGGCGAGTGTAGATGAAACCGGTTACACCCGCCACTCCCGCATATCGGAATCGATCCCGCTCAGGGGTCGACGACACGGATCGACGCGCGAACACTGCCCTTATTGTTGAAGTAGAAGTACCATGCATCGTTGGCGAAAAGATACAACCGCCCGTCGCGGGATGCGACGAAATCTCCGCTACTGCCGACATGGTGCGTCGGGCGCTTCATCTTGCCGACGCTTGCGATCAGCGCGAACCATGGCGCCCCGCGATTACGCCGGGCGAACTTGAAGGCGTTCATATGCGGCCTCTCAAAGCCGTTGGCATCGCAACGGATCGTCCAGTCGATCCATTCCCCCGTCGCCGTGACTTCGATCCGCTGGCTACGTTTAACATCCACACCGGTGTCGTTCCACCGTTGACTGGAAAATACTTCGACGTCATCAATCATGACAATCTCCATTGCTATGGAGTCGTCACAATACTCGGTTTCGTCTTATAGGGGAGAGGCGCAATGAGTTTTTTTATGCGAATCAATTGGATTTTGGCGATCTGTCTTTTTCTGTCGGCATGCCAGATCACACCGGTTCAATATGCGGGGACCGCGGCACCCGAGCCCAAATGTAGCGCGATACGGACTCGCGTGATGGTGGACCCGTTCGGTGCGCCCGCACCGGAGGCATTCGTCAGCCCGCTGACGGATCGGGTCCTCGCCGCCTATTCGCGCTCTGGCGACGGCCCGTCCCCCCAGTCCCACGAACGTGGCCCGGTCAGCGGCTCAATGCTGTTCCTGTCGGGTGGAAGCCAGAACGGCGCGTTCGGTGCGGGCTTTCTCGACCAG
This sequence comes from Sphingomonas sp., assembly GCA_051858935.1. Classification (GTDB taxonomy): domain Bacteria; phylum Pseudomonadota; class Alphaproteobacteria; order Sphingomonadales; family Sphingomonadaceae; genus Sphingomonas. Next base: position 2,954 of record JBHYGP010000050.1, on the reverse strand, counting down.
TGGGCGCAATTGAGGAAACCGGATGGTCGGCCCGGCGGCCTGCCGCGATTTCGCGTGGTGACCGGGATCAGCACCGGTGCGCTACAATCGACCTTCGCATTTCTGGGCGAGACGGGCGAAATCCCGAAACGCTACGCGATCACGAAGGAGGGCGAACTTCTCGCGCCGTTCGCCAAGGGCGGTCTCGACAGCAAGAATATATTCGGCCTTTTCCAGACGGGCAACGCGATCGTCCGTAAAGGCTCGCTTGCCGACCTTGCGCCGCTCCGTGGGCAGTTGCGGACGCTTATCACCGATGCGCGCCTGCGCGCGGTTGCCGCGGAAGCGGGCGAGCGGTTCCTGCTCGTCGGCGCGGTCGAGATGGACACGGGGGATGCCTATGTGTTCGACCTCACCGAGGCCGCGAGGCGCTATGCCGCTGGCGATGCCGCAATGCGCGACTGCTATATCGAGGCGCTGATGGCGTCATCCTCAGTCCCGATGGCCGCGCTGCCCGTATTCATCGACGGCAAGATGTACATCGACGGTGGCGCCCGGTTTGGCGTGATCTCCGATTTCAAAGGGACGCTGATGGAACGCGCGGCGCCGCGCGTCCGCAACCAAGCCGAGAAGAACCTGTTCATCATCATCAACGGCACGCTGACCATCGGCGAGGTGTGTCACTTGCGCGATTGCGACAAATTCTCTCCGCCGACGACACCCGACGGCATCGTTCCGCAGCATTCGAACTGGAGCTTCGATAAACTGGCGCTGCGGTCGATCTCGATCCTGATCAACCAGTCTTATCGCGGGTCGGTCTATTGGGCGACGGAGGAAGCGCGCCGGCGCGGGTTCGAGCCGCATATGGTTCGGATTGAAAAGGATGTTGACAAGCATCGGGCC
>JBHYGP010000050.1:441-2062 GCA_051858935.1 Sphingomonas sp. | reverse complement strand
CCCCAACCCGGACTGGTCGAGAGCTGCGATTACTGGCGCAGACAGGATAAGATTCTCGATGCGCCGCTCGAATTCCACCCGCGTTTCATGCGCTGCGTTATCGACTATGGACGCAAGCGTGACGAAACCAGGGCGTGGGCGAAACTCGACTAGGGCGCGGAACCGCAAGGGAGGGTGGCACAGCGCATTCAGAGCGCTAAGGTAACGCCAGCAACCACTCTCCCGCGTATCTGGAGCCCGCATGACCGCCACCCGCCGCCAGTTCCTTGCCTCGACCGCCACCTTCGCGGCGCTTCCCGCCCTGCCCGCTTGTGCACGCAACGGTGCGCCATCGGCGGATGGCGCCGCCTATGCGCTGCTGAGCGCGACTGCGGAGCAGTTGCTGACCAGTTCGCCCGAAAGCGCGACCTCGCTCGGCATCGACAAGGGCGAGCGGGCGCACCTGCGTTCGATGGTCGAGGATCGCAGCGTCGCGGGCCGCGCGAAGGTGGCCGAGGGGCTGCGCGCGCGGATCGCGCAGCTCGATGCGATCGACCGCAATGCGCTGTCCCCGGTGATGCAGACCAATGTCGATGTCGTGCGCACCGCGTTCCAGAACGGGCTCGACGGGTTCGCGTTCGGCTATGGCGATGTCGCGGTCGGCGGGTGGCGTAACACCCCCTATGTGGTGGTCCAGAATGTCGGGGCGTATCTCGACATGCCGCGCTTCCTCGACAGCGAGCACAAGGTCGAGAGCGCGGCGGATGCGGCGTCGTGGCTCGCACGCTTCGAGGGCTGGGCCGGTCAGATCGACGGCGAGACCGAACGGCTCAAGATCGCGTACGACAAGGGCGTCGTCGCGCCCGATTTCCTGCTCGACAAATGCCTGCGCCAGATCGCCCTGACCCGCGGCACCGATGCGGGGAAGTGGGAGCTGGTCGAGAATTTCACCGGCAAGAAGGTGGTCACCGGGGATCAGGCAGCCAGTGCCGCCAAGCTCGCGGCGGGCAAGATCGCCCCGGCGCTCGACCGGCAGATTGCGGAGCTGCACCGCCACCGCGCCAAGGCGACATCGGACGCGGGGGTTTGGAAATTCCCCGATGGCGAGGCCTATTATGCCTGGGCGCTGCGGGCCGCCACCACGACCACGATGACCCCGGACGAGGTGCATCGCGCGGGGCTGGAGGAGCTCAAGACGCTCCAGTCCGAGATGGACGGCATCCTGAAGAAGCTCGGCTATTCGAAGGGGACGGTCGGCGCGCGGATGACCGCGCTCGGCAAGGATCCGAAATTCCTCTACCCCGATACCGATGCCGGGCGGCAGGAAATCCTCGCTTACATGACCAAGACGATCGAGGACATGAAGGCGAAGATGCCGCAGGCGTTCCACACATTGGTGCGCGGCAATGTCGAGGTGAAGCGGCTGCCGCTGGCCGAGGAGCCGGGCGCGCCGGGCGCCTATGGCGGGGCGGGCTCGATCGACGGCACGGTGCCGGGACGCGTCTGGCTCAACCTGCGTACCACGCATCTGCACACGCGCTACAGCCTCGCCACCCTTGCCTATCACGAAGGTATTCCGGGGCATGCGTGGCAGGGCGAATATACGTTCAAGCTGCCGCTGGTGCGCTCGCTGCTTTCGTTC
>JBHYGP010000050.1:0-431 GCA_051858935.1 Sphingomonas sp. | reverse complement strand
ACGCCTATAGCGAGGGCTGGGCGCTTTATGCGGAGCAACTGGGTGCGGAGCTTGGCGCGTATGACGCCGATCCGGTCGGGCGGCTGGGTTATCTCCAGAGCCTCGCCTTCCGCGCGTGCCGTCTGGTGGTCGACACCGGGCTGCATGCCAAGCGCTGGACGCGGGCCCAAGCGATCGAATGGTTCGCCACCGCCAATGGCTCATCGGTCGAGGAAGTCAGCGGCGAGGTCGACCGCTATTGCAGCTGGCCGGGTCAGGCATGCGGCTACAAGCTCGGCCATACCGCGATCAACCGGCTGCGCACCAAGGCGCAGCGCGAACTGGGGCCGCGTTACGACTTCCGCGCATTCAACGACGCGGTCGTGCTGGGCGGCGGGGTGCCGATGAGCGTGCTGGAAGGCGTGATCGACCGGCATATCTCCGGGCGGAAG
>JBHYGP010000049.1:2986-6548 GCA_051858935.1 Sphingomonas sp. | reverse complement strand
GTGCGCGCCCCGCTTCCTCTTCGGCGCGCATCGCCAGTGCCGAGACGAGGTCGGCGACAACCGCGAAGCCGCGGCCGGCTTCACCGGCGCGACCCGCCTCGACCGCGGCGTTCATCGCAAGCACGCGAGTCTGGAAGGCGATCTTGTCGAGCCCTTCGATCACATCGTCGATGCCCTTGGCGCATTCGGACACGCGGTGCATCGCCGCCACCGCGCCCGATGCGACGTCGCGACCGCCCGCGACGCTGGCATTGGCGCGCTTGGCGCAACCCAGCGTCTCGTCGGCGGAGGCGGCGCTGGCGCGCAGCCGCTGGTCGATCTGCGACAGCGCGGCGGAGGTTTCCTCCAGGCTCGCGGCGCTGCTCTCGCTGCGGCTGGCCAGGTCCTGCGCGGCGCGGGCGATCTCGGTCGATCCGGTCTGGATGCTTTCCGAGCGCTCGACCACTGCGGCGATCAGGTCGCGCAGCGTCGTCGCCGTCGCATTGAAGTCGGTCTTGAGCTGCGCATAAGCGGGCGGGAAGTCGGCGTCGATCCGCGCGGTCAGCCTGCCTTCGCGCAGCGCCGACAGGCCGGTGCCGATCGCGGCGGTGACGATCTGCTGTTCCTCGGCGTTACGCGCCTGCTCGCGCTCACGCTCGGCGGCGGCGAGGCGGAAGACATCGGCGGCGCGAGCCAGCGTGCCGACCTCGTCGCTGCGCTCGGTCTCACCGACCGCGACATCCTCACCCTTGGCAAGACGGTCTACCGTGTCGCTGAGGCGGCCGAGCGGCAGCCCGACGACCCGCTTCGACGCGACCCACAACGCTGCAGCAGCACCCGCGATCAGCACGATCGCGCTGACGACCAGCATCCAGGTCAGCGCATTGGCGGGGGCAGTGATCGCCGCCACCGGAATATCGACCACCACTGCCCAGCGATCGTCGATCCCGTCCATCGCCACCGGCACCGCGAAGCGCGCCCACTGGCTGCCATCGGCGGCGACGTGGGTGAAGCTTTCCGCCTTGCCCGATTTGATGACCGCGTCGATCAGGCCTTTTTCATCCTCGTCATAGGGCTTCATCCGCTGTTCGGCGCTCTCATGCGCGATCCACTTGCCGTCCTGCGCGATCAGGCGCACCCGGCCCGATCCCAGCGGCTTTTCTTTCATCAGTCCGGCGGACAAATCGTCGAGGCTGATGTCGAACCCCGACACGCCGACCACCTGCTCGCCGCGACGCAGCGGGAAGGTGATGCTGAACATCGTCACATCCTTGCCATCGACCGGATAGACATAGGGAAGGCTGAGCCGACCGGCGGCGCGCTTGAGCCCCTCGGCATAATAGTCCTTCTGCCAGTCCTCTGGCGGGCTGGCGGGCTGCATCGCGATCTTCCCTGCCTTGTCGCGGGTGACATAGGGCGCAAAGCCGCCCGCAACGTTCCAGCCGGGCTGTCCCGCCAGCTCGGGCCGGTGATATTCGGGTTCGAGGATCGACCAGGCACCCAGCACGGTCGGCGCGGCGGCAAGGAAGCCGCGCAGCTGCGGGATCGTCTTTTCCGCTGAAAATCCGTTGTTGGTCAGGTCGGTCGAGATCGACCGCGCCATCGCGTGCGACGCGCCGACAATGCCGTTCACATCGGTCGCGATGTCGCTGGCATAGCGCTCCGCCGTCGCCTGTGCCGTCGCGCTCGATCCGCGCCCGACCACCGCCGACGCCTGAAGCGTGACGATGGTGAAACCGATCATCAACAATACGCCGATCGCGGCCGCGCACAATGTCACCAGCTTTCCGGCGACGGGCAGACGGTCGAACCGACCGCGCAGTTTCTGGGCATGGGGCTGGAGCGTGACGTTGGACATGGGTCTTCCTTGCGGTCGCTGTGCGGGGCGATCGTTTCTGCGGCGATCTGATCCGGTGGTCGCTGAAACTATAGGCGGTGAGGTGATGTCCGGGTCGCGCTATCGGTAAATATACCGACTTCCGTAACGTCAGCTGCGGCGTGCGAACGCTCCCGGCTTGTGTCGCGCGGCGGCATTGCGCATGGACGGGGGATGGCCAGCGACTCTCCCCTCGACCAGTTCAAGTCCGTCCTTGCCGGGACTGCGCGGGCGCTGTCGCATGAGGCAGAGTTGGAGCTGGCGTTTACCGCCGATGCACCCGCGCAATCGGGGCGGCATCTCAAGGTGCCGATGCCCGGCCGCAACCTGCCGCCCGAACAGGTGGCCGAAGCGCGCGGCTTTGCCGACGCCTTCGCGCTGCGGTTGAGGTTGCACGACGCCGCGACCCACCTCAGGGCCGCGCCCAAGGAGCCGGTCGCGCGCGCGGTGTTCGATGCCGTGGAAACCGCCCGGGTCGAGGCGTTGGGGTCGCGCGGCTATGCCGGGATTGCCGACAATCTCGACCATGCGCTCGAGATGAAGATGCGCTCCGACCCGATCAGCCGGGCACGGACGCGCGACGAGGTGCCGCTGTCGACTGCGGTGCAATTGCTGGTGCGCGAGCGGCTGACCGGGCGCGAATCCCCCGCCGCCGCCGCTCTGGGGCTGGCGCTGGTGCGCGACTGGATCGAGGACAGGGGCAGCGCGGATCTGGACGCACTGGCACTGGCGATCGACGATCAGGCGGCATTCGCTCAGTTGGTCGGCAACCTGCTTCAGGATCTTGAGCTGACCGAGGGGGATCTGGTCCCCGACGAGTCACAGGATAGCGGCGGCGAGGACGAGGGCACCGACGACGCCGATCAGGACGAGGCCGACGCCGGCGACGAGCCCGGCGACACCGGCGAGGGCGAGATCGACGCGCGCGGTGAACAGCGCGAAGGCGAGACCGACGAAGGCGAAGAGAGCGAACAGGAACAGGGCGAGTTCGAGGACGGCGAGGGCGATCCGGGGGACGCCGGGGACGAGGGGATGATGCCCGTCCGCCCCAACCGCCCCTGGTCCGACATGCCAATGCAGTTCGACTATGGCGCCTATACCACGCAATATGACGAGGTGATTGCCGCCACAGACCTGTGCGATGACGAGGAACTGGAACGGTTGCGCGCCTATCTCGACACGCAATTGTCGAACCTTCAGGGCGTAGTGACCAAGCTTGCCAACCGGCTCCAGCGCCGCCTGATGGCGCAGCAGAACCGCAGCTGGGACTTCGATCAGGACGAGGGGCTGCTCGACGCCGCCCGGCTCGCGCGGGTGATCGTCAACCCGATGCAGTCGCTGTCATACAAGGTCGAGAAGGATACCGAGTTCAAGGACACGGTCGTCACCCTGCTGATCGACAATTCGGGGTCGATGCGCGGTCGCCCGATCAGCATCGCGGCGATCAGCGCCGACATCCTCGCCCGCACGCTGGAGCGGGTGGGAGTCAAGACCGAGATCCTCGGCTTCACCACCCGCGCGTGGAAGGGCGGGCAGTCGCGTGAAAAGTGGCTCGCCGAAGGGCGCCCGGCGCAGCCAGGCCGCCTCAACGATGTCCGCCACATCGTCTACAAGCAGGCCGATGAGCCGTGGCGGCGCGCCAAGAAGTCGCTCGGCCTGATGATGCGCGAAGGGCTGCTCAAGGAGAATATCGACGGCGAGGCGCTG
>JBHYGP010000049.1:0-2958 GCA_051858935.1 Sphingomonas sp. | reverse complement strand
CCTACCTCGAACGCCATCTGCGCCAGGTGATCGGCTGGATCGAAAGCCGCTCGCCGGTTGGCCTCGTCGCAATCGGCATCGGCCACGACGTGACCCGTTACTATGAGCGCGCCGTGACGATCATGGATGTCGACCAGCTGGCCGGAACGATGATCGAGCAGCTGGCGTCGCTGTTCGACCTCGATGCCTGACGGTCCCGGCGGCATCGCGCCGCCGCCGGGCGGGTTCCACCCGCCGGTCAAGCGGTCGATGACGATCGCCGCGCATCCCACCTCGATCAGCCTGGAGCCGGTGTTCTGGGACGCGCTCGAAACCGCTGCCGCAGCGCGCGGCCTCCCGCTCAGCGCGCTCGTCGCACAGATCGATTATCTGCGCATCCAGGGCGACGATCCCCCCAATCTTGCCAGTGCGTTGCGCAGCTGGCTGCTCCACGATGCGACAAAGTTGCGACAATAATGAAAGTGATTCGCATTAGTGTTGACAGTGCGAACGACTCTCAATAGCGGACGCCCCAACGACAATTTAAAGGGGTTTCCATGTCACGCACCTCGGACGGCCAGCGCGCCGCGCCCGCATTCCTAGCGCTCGCCGCGATCGGCTTCGTCGCATCGGCACCCGCCCATGCCGCCGACCCCGCCGATCCGGTTGCCGATCAGGAACGCGCCGACGTCACCGTGACCGGCCAGCAGGTGAAGTCCGAACAGGAAAGCCCCAAGGCGACGCGCCCCGTCCGCGACACCCCACAAACGGTGACGATCCTCACCGCCAAGACGATCGAGGAGCAGAATCTCCTCACCCTGCGCGATGTGCTGTCGACGGTTCCTGGCATCACCTTTGGCGCTGGCGAAGGCGGCGGCGGCTATGGCGATTCGATCACGCTGCGCGGCTATTCGGCGAACAACGACATCACCGTCGACGGCGTGCGTGACAGTGCGCAGTACACCCGCACCGACAATTTCGACTTGGAGCAGGTCGAGGTCGTGAACGGCGCGAACTCGGTCTATGGCGGCGCCGGATCGGTCGGCGGATCGATCAACATCGTGACCAAGCGTCCGCTCGAGCGCACCCAGATCGTGGTCAATGGCGGCATCGGCACCGACGATTATTATCGCGGGACGGTGGACGCCAATGTCCGCGCCAGCGAGTTCGTCGCCTTCCGCCTCAACGCGATGGTGCACCAGAACGACGTGCCCGGCCGCGATGTCGAGAATTACGAGCGTTGGGGCGTCGCCCCCTCGGTCACGCTGGGCATCGGTGGCCCGACCAGCCTGACGCTGAAATATGTCCATCAGCAGGACACCAACATCCCGCAATATGGCGTGCCCTATTATGTCGGGTCGGGCGGGCTGATCCCGGAGGTCGATGCCAGCGACTATTTCGGATACCGCAATGTCGATATCCAGAAGACCAATGTCGACCAGGCGACGATGATCTTCGAACATGAGTTCAGCAAGACGGTCAGCATCCGCAACCTGACCCGCTGGCAGGACGTGCGCCAGTTCATCCGCGTCGCTCCGCCGCAGGGCACCTTCTGCCTCTCGACCGGTCTCACTCCGGTGGGTCAGGCATGCGCGACCCCAGGCTATTATGTGCCCGGCGGCCCGCGCGGCACCACCCGCGATTCGCGCAACCAGCTCGGCTATACCCAGACCGACCTGCGCGCCGAATTCGCCACCGGCGCGCTGCGCCACACGCTCGTCCTCGGCTTCTCCGCAGCGTGGGAGAAATATTTCCTCGCCAGCGGAAATTCGCTGCGCAACCCCGACGGCAGCAACCCCAACGCCGCTGGCTGGCCACTGGTCAACATCGCCAACCCGAATGAGGTGGTCGCGGGCCCGGCGGGCTTCACCTATGGCAGCAACGTCTATACCGGCCCGGTCAACTTCATCCCGACCGCGCAGCAGCATGGCGAGCTGGAAAATGTCGCGGTCTATCTGTTCGACACGATCGCCTTCTCCGACCAGCTCGAACTCAACGGCGGCGTCCGTTTCGAGCATAACAGCGGCTGGTATCGCGCCGATACGGTCGCCTCGTCGGGCGCCACGCTCGGTCAGGTGACGCCGGGCCAGCGGTTCGAGAATAGCGACGATCTGTTCAGCTATCGCGTGGGCCTGGTGTTCAAGCCGGTACCTGAGGTCAGCCTCTACGCCGCCTATGGCAACTCCAAGACCCCGTCCAAGACCTCGGTCAACGGATCGTGCACCGCCGCAACCTGCAACGTGAAGCCCGAAAGCGCGCTCAACTACGAAATCGGCGCCAAGGCCGAACTGATGGGCGGCGACCTGCTGCTGACCTTTGCCGCATTCCGCAACGAGCGCGACCAGTATAAGGTCGCGTCGGCCGATCCGCTGATCCCCGAACAGCAGCTCGACGGGCGTTCGCGCGTCAACGGCATCGCGCTGGGCGCGACGGGTCAGATCAGCGATGCCTGGTCGATCACCGCCAACTACACCTATCTGGACAGCAAGATCCTGCAGAATGCGGCGGATGGCGCGGCATCCGACCCGGCGGTCGGCGCGGCCCTTCAGAACACGCCGACCCATTCGGGCAGCCTGTTCACCACCTACAAGCTGCCGTTCGGCCTGCGCATCGGCTATGGCGTCACCTATCAGGGCGATTTCGCGCTGAACGTGCCGACCGCGACCGTGACCGAGATCTTCCGCGTCGAGGACTATTGGGTCCACAACGCCTTCCTCGCCTATGACATTGGCGAGAATTTCACCGCGCAGCTCAACGTCAAGAACGCGACCGACGCGGACTATTTCACCCGCGTCCGCAACAATGCCGGCACGGGTGTCGGCTGGGCGACCGCAGGCGAAAAGCGCTCGGCGGTCCTGACGCTCGGCTACCGCTTCTAGGGCCAAAGGGGGAGGAGCGGGTGGGGCCATCCCTGTCCCCCGGCTTCCATCCGCTCCGACCCCCTTTTCTTGTTTCAGCTTCGCTGAAGCGGCACCGGCC
>JBHYGP010000048.1:0-6549 GCA_051858935.1 Sphingomonas sp. | reverse complement strand
CCACAGGCGCAGGCGAGTGGAACCGCGATCTATAACGGCGCCAACTGGTCGACCACGATCAACGGCACCGGCAACGCCTATTTCCAGGTCCAGCCCTGGCCGCTGACCGGCGGGCGCACCTTCTCCGCAGCCGAAGAAGCGGCGGGCAAGGCCGTGTGCATCATCGGCAATACCGTGCGGCAGAACCTGTTCCGCGGCGGCGAGGCGATCGGGCGGCGGATCCGCGTCAACGATGTGTCGTGCGACGTGATCGGCACGCTCTCGACCCGCGGTCAGGCGGGCTTTGGCGGCGATCAGGACGATGTCATTCTGATGCCGATCAAGACGGTGCAGCGCCGCTTTTCGGGCAATCGCGACATCCGCCTGATGCTGGTCGGGGTCGATTCCGCTTATGATACCGCCACGGTGCAGGCGTCGCTGAGCGACCTGCTGCGCGAACGGCGCGGAATCGAGGCGGGCGAGCAGGATAATTTCAACATCTTCGATACCGCGCAGATCAGCGCGACGCTGACCGGCACCACCCAGTTGCTGACCAGCATCGTCGCGACGGTCGCGGCGATCAGCCTGATCGTCGGCGGGATCGGCATCATGAACATCATGCTGGTCAGCGTGACCGAACGCACGCGCGAGATCGGCATCCGCCTGGCGATCGGCGCGGTGGCGCGCGAGGTGCTGATGCAATTTCTGGTCGAGGCGATCGTGCTGTCGATGCTGGGTGGGGTGATCGGCTTGCTCGTGGCGCAGGTCGCGGTCGCCGCCCTGACGCCGGTGATGCAGGTGCCCTGGACCTTCGACCTTCAGATCAACATCATCGCCTTTGCCATCGCGGCGGGGATCGGGGTGGTGTTCGGATATTTCCCGGCACGGCGTGCGGCGGGCCTGAACCCGATCGACGCGCTGCGGCATGAGTAGGCTTTAGCTGAACTGGAGGAGCACCAAGCCGCCCGCGAGGACGACCGCCGCGACGATGCGACGCGCGCCAAATCCTTCGCCGAGCATCCATGCGCCCATCAGTGCCGCCCACACCACCGCTGTCTCGCGCAGCGCCGACACCTTTGCGACCTCCATCAGCGAGAAGGCGTAGAGCGCCGAACCGAACGAGATGCTCGATAGCGCCCCCGCCGCGACCCCGTGCTTCCACGTCGCTCTGACCGCCCGTCCCAGCTCGCGCCGCCGCAACAGCAATGCGGTGGTGGTGATGCACACGCTGTCGAGCATGAACAGCCATACGATATAGGTGAACGGACTGGGTGCCACGCGCACCCCGCGCGCATCGGCCATATTGTAGAGCGCGACCCCGATTGCGGTCGCAAAGGCCCAGCTGAGTGCGACCTTGTCCGGGTGCGCGGCGAGCGACACACCGCGCGCGGGCAATGCGAAGACGATCACCGCGCCGGCCGCCAGCACCAGCCCGACCCAGCCGATCAGCGGCAGATGCTCACGCAGCACCAGCACCGCGAACCCGGCGGTCAGCAGCGGCGCGGCGCCGCGCATGATCGGAAAGACGAGGCTCAAATCGCCGCGCTGCATCGCGCGGACGAGGCAGATTTGATAGGCGAAATGCGCCGGGACCGCCCAGGCGAGCGCGGCCCAGGTCGCGGCATCGGGCAGCGGCACGATCAGCGCGAACGGTGCGATCACGACCGCCGCGCTGGAAGAAAGCAGCGCCCGTGCAACGAGAATATCGTCGCCGCGCTTCACCACCAGGTTGGTCAGCGCGAGGGTGAAGGCGGACAATAACCCCAGTGCGATCGCGAGGGACTGATCAGCCATGGACCAGCTTGTCCAAATCCTCCGGCGTGTCGATGTCGATCAGTTCGGCGGGGGGTACGACGATATGATGCCCGCGCCGTACCAGATCGCGCGCGCCCATATCGCCCTGCGCGGCGAGGAGCGCGGGGAAATGCGCCCGACCGAACAGCACCGGCGGGCGCGGGACGACACCGTCGCTCGACGCGACGATCGCCTCGCTGCCATCGGCATCGTCGAGCAGCCGATAGATCTGCGTCGCAGTGACGCGGGGCATGTCGGCGAGCGCGATCACCACCGCGTCGGGGTCGCTTGTCTGCGCCACCTCCACGCCCAGCCGCAGCGATCGGCCCAGCCCGGCGGCGGGGTCGTCGTTGGTCACGACGCTATAGCCGCAACTGGCAAGGTCGAGCGCTGTGTCCGCGACCACGCCGATCCGCGTGCAAAAGGGCACCGCCTCCAGCGCCACGACGACGTGCAGACCGAGCGGGCGGCCAAGCCAGGGAACGGTCAGCTTGTCCACGTCGCCAAACCGCCGAGAGCGTCCGGCGGCGAGCAGGACCAGAGCGGTGCGTTCAGCGCGGATCATGCAGCGCCCTCACCATCCCCGCCGCGATCGACAAAGCAATCTCAGCCGGACCCACCGCGCCGATATCGATCCCCGCCGGTCCTTCGATCCGGTCGATCTGCCCAGCCGTGAGATCGGCGGCGAGCCGCTCGCGCCGCGCGGCATGGCTCTTGCGCGACCCGAGCGCGGCGACATAGCCCGCGCCGCCCTTCAGTGCCGCGATCAGCGCCGGGTCGTCGATCTTGGGGTCGTGGCTCAGCGTAACCACTGCGGTCGCACCGTCAGGGCGGAGCGCCGCGACCGCCTCGTCCGGCCAGCGATCGTCGAGCGTTACACCGGGGAAGCGCTCTGGCGTCAGGAATCGTCCGCGCGGGTCGATCACGATGGTCGCGATACCGAGTTCGCGCGCGAGACCAGCCAAAACCTGCCCGATCTGCACCGCGCCGACGATCAGCAAGCGGCGCGGCGGTTCGTAGCGGTTGATAAAGCCGTCGGGTGCCGGATCGAGGCTGCTGCGCCCGCTCGTCATATGGGTGGCGACCTTGATCGCCCTGCCCTCCGCCCGCGTATCAGCGATGGCATCGAACAGTGCCGGATCGAACCCCTGTGCCGACACCGGCTGGACCATCACCTCGATCTCGCCGCCACAGGGAAGGCCGACCTCCCACGCTGCGGCATCGGCAACGCCATAGCGACGCAACGCGAACGGCGCGCCGGCAATCACCTCTGCCGCGACCGCCATGATGTCCGCCTCAACGCACCCGCCCGACACCGATCCCTCGAACCGGCCATCTTCAGGCACCAGCAAATGGCTGCCGCGCGGACGCGGGGCCGACCCCCAGGTCGACACCACCGTCGCCAACGCCATCCGCGCCCCGGCCCAGCTGCGCGCGGCGGCGATCACGCTGTCATTATCGGCCATGGTGCCTCGCTACTGTCATCCGAATCACCTAGCCGCCAGAGATGCTTGAAGGAGATACGGCGATGACAGGAATGTTGCGAGCGGCACTGGTGCTGGCCATGATCGCGACACCCGCGCTCGCCAAGGAGGCCGTCATCTCGTCCAAGCCGATCATCATCGCGCATCGCGGCGCCAGCGGCGAGCGGCCCGAACATACGCTCGCCGCCTACAGCCTCGCGATCGAGCAGGGCGCCGACTTCATCGAACCCGATCTGGTGATGACCCGGGACGGAAAGCTGGTCGCGCGGCATGAGAACGACATCAGCGGCACCACCGATGTCGCGAGCCGCAAGGAATTCGCGGATCGCAAGCGCAAGAAGCTGATCGACGGCGTCAGCCACACCGGATGGTTCACCGAAGATTTCACGCTCGCCGAGTTGAAGACCCTGCGCGCCAAGGAGCGGCTGCCGCTGCTGCGCCGGGGCAATACCAAGTTTGACGGGCAATATGAGGTGCCGACACTGCGCGAAATCATCGCGCTGGCCAAGGACGCCAGCGCAAAGACCGGGCGGACGATCGGCATCTATCCCGAGACCAAGCACTCGAGCTATTTCGCCAATATCGGACTGCCGATGGAGGCGCTGTTGGTCGCGGAGCTCAAGGCCGCCGGTTGGGACCGCGCCGACGCACCGGTGTTCATCCAGTCGTTCGAGGTCAACAACCTCAAGGCGTTGAAGCAGCTGACCAACGTCCCGCTGATCCAGCTGATGGCAGCGGACGGCGGCCCGGCGGACAAGGCACAGCCGAGCTACAAGGCGATGACGACGCCGGAGGGGCTGAAGGCCATTGCCGCCTATGCCGCCGGGATCGGGCCGCAAAAGGACATGGTGATGGCGGGCGACGGCACCGTCTCGCCGCTCGTCGCCGATGCGCACGCTGCAGGGCTGAAGGTCCATCCCTGGACCTTCCGCGCCGAGAATTTCTTCCTCCCCTCGGCCTATCGCAAGGGCATCAACCCGGCGGGACATGGACGACTGGACGAGGAAATTACGCGCTTTCTCGATGCCGGTGTGGATGGTTTATTCACCGATTACCCTTATCTCGGGGTGCAGGCACGCGACCGGCATTCCCGCCGTCCGGCCGACTGAGGGACCGCGCGATGCGCAAGGGCTTGATTGTTGCTGTCGCGGTTCTGCCGCTGCTGTCGGGCGGCTGCGTCGCCAAAACCGCGTTCGACGTCGTCACCGCGCCGGTCAAGGTCGTCGGCAAGGCCGCCGACTGGGCGACCACCAGCCAGGACGAAGCCGATCGCAATTACGGCCGCAAGATGCGCGAGAAGGAGGCCAAGGAAGGCCGCGAGCGCAAGAAGCAGGACGAAAAATGCCGCAAGGATCCCGACGAGTGCGATTGAGGCGGGTTGCGCAGTTCAACACCCGCTTGCCCTGATGACCAGGTCGCCAAAGCCCCCGGCTTTGGCTGAAACGTCCGGGGGACGTTTCACCTGGTCATTGTCGAAGGGCGGAATACCGCGCTTGGTTGAGAGCGCGGGACTGGTGCTTCGACAAGCTCAGCACAAACGGGTTTGGGGACGGACCTCAGTCCGACGACGAGCCGGCCAGCGTTTCGGCAATCGCGCGCAAAACCTGCGGGCGAAAATGCACGCCGATGTGATTGCTCACCACTTCGATCGCCCGCACACCTTCGCGGTCGCCCTCATGGCAGATATCGCCGTTCACGAACCCGTCGCTACGGCTCCAGATCGATGTCGCGGGCATTGGCAGCGGCGCGCCCGCCTCTGCCAGCATGGCGCGCGCAGCTGGATCTCCGATCTTTTGACCAGTCAGAAATTCAAAGTGCCGCCAGACATTCGTCGCGGTCGGAGGTCCCGCATAAGGCGACGACACGGTGATCACCTCGCGCACCAGATCGGGCCGCCGATGGGCAGCGACCCGCGCTAGAATCCCGCCAAGGCTAACGCCGATCAACGTCACCTTTTCGCCATCGGCCTCCGCGCAGATGGCCTCAATCCGTGCGATCAGCCGCTCGATATCCTGCCCGACCGAACGCACCCCAAGGTTGACGCCCAAGCGCCAACCCCAAGTTCGATAGCCACGCCCGCGCAAAAAGAGATGCATCGCCGCCATCGATGAATCGCCGTTCGCGAGTCCGGGGAGCAGCAGAACCGGACGCCCGTCGCCAGACGGCGCTTTCTTGAGACCACGCCAGTTTGCCGCCAGTTCAGCGAGTGCCCAGGCCAAGCGCGGCACCTCGGCGTAGAACGCACTGCGTGGCGGAGGTGGCACATCCGCGTCGGTCGCGCTCAAATCCGCAGCGGTCGGCATCGCATCACTCCTCGCCGACACAATCTCCGGCAAACCCCTTGGTTCCGCGTGTCGCGCACTCATGCTATGCGGGCGGGATGATGAGTGAAACCCATGTTTTGGAACGCCCACCCGAAGGCGCCGGCAACGACTGGACCATCCCCCAGAATTGGGAGGCTTTCACGCCCGAAGAGCATGCGGTGTGGGACACGCTGTATGAGCGGCAGATCAAACTTCTGCCCGGGCGCGCGTCCAAGGCGTATCTGCGCGGGCTCGACCTGCTCAAGCTGTCGGAAAGCGGCATTCCCAATTTCGAGGAATTGTCCGAACGGCTGATGAAGGCGACCGGGTGGCAGGTCGTCGCGGTCCCCGGCCTCGTCCCCGACGACGTGTTCTTCGACCATATGGCCAATCGCCGCTTCGTCGCGGGCAATTTCATCCGCCGCGCCGACCAGCTCGATTATCTGCAGGAGCCGGACGTCTTCCACGACGTGTTCGGCCATGTCCCCCTGCTCGCCGACCCGGTCTTCGCCGATTATATGGAGGCCTATGGCCGCGGCGGGCAGCGTGCGCTGCAGCATGGCGCATTGAAGCAGCTATCGCGCCTCTACTGGTACACGGTCGAGTTCGGGCTGATCCAGGAGGATGACGATCTGCGCATCTATGGCGCGGGGATCGTGTCCAGCTATGGCGAGAGCCGCTACGCGCTCGACAGCGACAGTCCCAACCGGATCGGCTTCGACCTGAAGCGCGTGATGCGGACCAATTACCGCATCGACGATTTCCAGCAGAATTACTTCGTCATCCCGAGCTTCGACGAGCTGCTCCGCGTCACGATCGAAACCGATTTCGCGCCGTTGTATGACGAAATCCTCGCCCAGCCAGATATCGCCATCGCCGCGATCGAGCCGGGCGACCGGGTGATCACGCTGGGGACGCAGGACTATGCGCGGAGCCGCGACGCGGCCTGAGTTACTGCCGCCTTCGTCATCCCCGCGAAAGCGGGGACC
>JBHYGP010000047.1:0-6554 GCA_051858935.1 Sphingomonas sp. | reverse complement strand
GCAGCAGGTCATCGAAGCTGGTTGCAGCGACCGCATCGGCCTCCTGCGTCGGATCCTGCTCGTCGCGCAGCACCGTGGCGGCAACCGCGCGGTAGAGCAGGCCGGTGTCGAGATAGGGAAGGGCGAAATGGCGCGCCAGCGCGCGGGCGATGGTGCCTTTGCCGGAAGCAGCGGGTCCGTCGACGGCGATAATCATGGCTGGTGGTCGGTCAGTCGATCGAGGGTGGGGAAAAAGCCTGGATAGCTGGTCGCGACCGGGCTGGCATCGTCGATCGTCACCGCGTCGCGCGCGCCGAGTCCAGCGATGGCCATGCTCATCGCGATACGATGATCGAGTTTCGAGGCGATCTGAGCACCGCCGGGCAACAGGTCGCCGCCATTGCCCTGGATGGCGAGGCCGTCCTCGAACTCCTCAAGCTTCACGCCGTTGGGCTCGAGCGCGGCGACCATCGCGGCGATTCGGTCGGATTCCTTGACGCGCAGTTCCTCCGCCCCGCGCGCGACCGTGCGGCCGCTGGCAAAGGCTGCGGCGACGAACAGGACGGGATATTCGTCGATCATGCTCGGCGCGAGATCGGGCGGTACCTCGATCGCGGACAGCGGCGCGTGGCGGACCTGGAGGTCTGCGACCGGCTCGCCGCCGACGATGCGCGGGTTCAGTTCGGTGATGTCGGCGCCCATCATCTTGAGCGCGGTGATGATGCCAGTTCGGGTCGGGTTCATGCCGACATTGGCGATGACGATGTCCGATCCCGGCACGATCGACGCGGCGACCATCCAGAAGGCGGCGGAGGAGGGGTCCCCGGGCACGGCGATCTGCTGTGGCTTCAGCTCCGCCTCGCCGCGGATCGCGATCACGCGGCCTTGCGGGGTTTCCTCGACGGTCAGCTCTGCGCCGAAGCCACGCAGCATCCGCTCGCTATGATCGCGGGTCGGGACGGGTTCGATCACGCGGGTAATACCGGGGGTGTTGAGCCCGGCAAGCAGCACTGCCGACTTGACCTGGGCCGAGGCGACCGGGAGCGTATAGTCGATCGGCACTGCCGGGCAGAGGCCGCGCATGGTGAGCGGGAGGCGCCCGCCGGGGCTGGAGGTGAACTCGGCACCCATCATCGAGAGCGGGTCGATCACGCGGCCCATCGGGCGTTTCGACAGCGACGCATCGCCGGTGAAGGTCGCGGTGATCGGATGGCTGGCGACCAGCCCCATCAGCAGGCGGGTCGAGGTACCCGAATTGCCCATCTCCAGCGCCGTCTGCGGCTGGAGAAGGCCGCCGACGCCGACGCCGGCGACATGCCAGATGCCGTCCGCATCCCGCTCGATCGTGGCCCCCATCGCACGCATCGCGGCGGCGGTGGCGAGCACGTCCTCACCCTCCAGCAACCCCTCGATCCGGCTTTCGCCGACCGCGAGCCCGGCAAACATCAGCGAACGGTGGCTGATCGACTTGTCGCCCGGAACGACGACGGTGCCGCGTAGCGGGCCGCGGGCGGAAAGGGCGAGGGGGAGGGGAGAATGTGCGCTCATTGGCGGCGGCTTTGACAGGGGGCTTGCGCTATGGCAAGGCGCGCGCCACTTCAGCGGGGACTAGTTTCCCGTCATCCCAGTAATTTTGAACAAAAAGGCATGGAACGCCACATGGTGAAGCCGGAATGGGGCACGAAGCGGAGCTGCCCGAAATGCGCGACGCGCTTTTACGATCTGACCAAGGATGAACCGGTCACCTGCATCAGCTGCGGCTATGCATGGGAGCCCGAGCCGATCCTGAAGTCGAAGCAGCCGATGCCGTTCGAGGCCGCGAAGGCCGACGTCGAAAAGGTCAAGAAGGACGATTCGGATCTGGGTGACGACGATCTGGACATCGACGAGGATGCCGAAGGTTCGCCCGACGATGACGTCGATCTGGGCGGCGACGACGACTTGGGCGTCGATACCGGCGATAAGGAAGAAGAAACCTGAAACCTTGGGAAAAAAGCGGTTGCACACCGCGCGATGGCTGCTAAAGGCCATCGCCTTCCCGGAACGGATGGGGCCGTAGCTCAGCTGGGAGAGCGCTGCAATGGCATTGCAGAGGTCAGGGGTTCGATCCCCCTCGGCTCCACCAGCCTTCGCCCCTGCGGGGCTTCGGCTGGCAAGCCAGCCCGCCATGTGGCGAGGGCTGGTATCGTTCCCGGCCCGCGAGCAGTGGGCATCGATCGAAAGGCCAGTTGAAGATCGCAGGGGCGAAGGCTGCCCGCCGTAGCTCCGCAGGAGCGTAGGAGGGCCGCTGCCATGCACTTCGTTTACATCCTGCAGAGCGAGAGCCAGCCAGACCAGTTCTATACCGGGCTGTGCAAGGACGTTGGCACACGTCTCGCCGCGCACAACGCGGGACAGTCGCCGCATACGGCGAAGTTCAAACCTTGGCGGCTCATCTCATATCACTATTTCGCAGATTCGAGCACAGCTGCGGCGTTCGAGCGTTACCTCAAAAGCGGTTCTGGCCGCGCGTTCGCGAGCAAGCGACTGCGTTGATCCACGGCCCGCACGCCGTCCCGCATCGGAACAGCCGTTAACGATCCTTTAGGGATGGCCGAAAGTGTAAACGGCGCGTTAACTTGCCGTATGCGACGCGAACTCATCCTGACCGGCGCCAGCCGCAGCCACCCCTTTCGGGCCAATCTTCCGCAAGTGCGCGCGTCGGTGCGCAGGCGTGAGGACGAGAGCGATCTCAAGCTCTTCGCGCTGAGCTTCACCGCATTCTTCGTGTGTATCTACACCTTCATTTTCTGAGCGGGCGGCCGCGTCAGTCGCAGACGCGATGAAGCTTCTGTGCGATCCAGGCCGAGACGATCGCCATGCCCGCGACGAACAGCAGCTGATTTGCGGGCTCGACCTTCAAATGGGTGATTCCCATCACCATCAGTGCGCCCAGCACCATCCCGAACGCATTGACGATATTGTTCGCCGCAACGGTGCGCGCCGTCTGGTCCTTGGTCACGGTGGTCGTCAGGAAGGCGTAGAGCGGGACCACGAACATGCCCCCCGCGATCGCGATCGCCATTAATGTGACCAGCACCAGCCATGCCTGGGGCATTACGATAAAGCTCATCATGTCGTAGAGCTGGCCCGGCGCAGCGGGGATCCAGAATTTCGATTCGAACGAGAAGGCGACGACGAATACCGCCATCGCGATCACGGAGACCGGGGAGTATTTCGCCGAGATCTCGCCCTTCAGCATGCTGTTGATGATGACTGATCCGATCGCGACACCGACCGAGAAAGTCGCGATCATCAGGCTCGCGACGCGCTCGTCGGACGTCAGCACGTTCTTGGCCAGCGGCGTGAAAATGATGATCAGCACCGATCCCATCGTCCAGAAGAAGCTGATCGCGCAGATCGCCCAGAACAGGCGGGGGATGTGCATGGTGTTGCCGATCAGCCGCCAAGACGCGGTGAACGGGTTGAAGTTGAGCTTGAGCTGCGCGCCCTGACGCGGCGCGGAGGGCACCATGCGGCCGGTGAACCAGCCGATGAAGGCGACGATCAGCGTCAGCCAGCCTGCGGTCTCGATCGACACCCAGCCGGCGATGACGGTGCCGAGCAGGATCGAGAGATAGGTAGCGGCCTCCACCATGCCGGTGCCGCCGAGGACCTCGTCTTCCTTCAGATGCTGGGGCAGAATCGCGTATTTGATCGGGCCGAAAAAGGTCGAGTGGGTGCCGAGCATCAGCACTGCGCCGAGCATCATGCCGACGCCGACCATCGGATAGCCCATTTTGGCGACAATGATCCCGCACCCGCCGAAGATCATGATGCCGATCTCCGCCGTCTTCACGATACGGATGATCTGCGCCTTGTCATAGGTATCGGCGAGCTGACCGGAGAGCGCCGAGAGCAGGACGAACGGGAGCAGCGCCACGCCGGTGGCGAGCGCGTTGAACACGAACTCGGTCTCGGGGTCGTTCAGTACCTGATAGGTGGCGAACAGCACCATCGCGGTCTTGAACAGATTGTCGTTGAACGCCCCCAGGAATTGCGTGACGAAAAGGGGCAGGAACCGGCGCTCCTTGAGCAGTCCGAGCGCGTTGTTCATATGCGTGGCGGGCCTTCGTCCGTCAAAACTGGCGCACGCATAGCCGGGGCGTGTGGGGCGCGGCAACCGCAAACGCATGCTGCAAGCGGGGGGATGATCGCGGCGGCACACGGTGCTAGAGCCGGATGATGCTGACGCTGCCAAACATTCTGACGCTCTCGCGAATCGTCACTGTCCCGCTGCTGGTGTTCTTCCTGTGGTGGCCGGAATGGCAGGCCGGATATGCGCTGGGATTCGCGACTTACTGTCTGATGGGGATTACCGACTATTTCGACGGCTATCTCGCGCGGTCGCGCGGGACGGTGTCGAAGCTGGGGGTGTTCCTCGATCCGATCGCCGACAAGATCATGGTTGCCGCGGTGATCCTGATTCTCTGCGCCAAGGAATTGATTCCCGGGATCCACATGATCGCCGCGCTGATCATCCTGCTGCGTGAGATCGCGGTGTCGGGGCTGCGCGAGTTTCTCGGCGGCATTCAGGTCTCCGTGCCCGTATCCGCGCTGGCGAAGTGGAAAACAGCATTGCAGCTGACGTCACTGGGCGGGTTGATCCTGGCCGGCGCGCTGCCGACGATGGGATGGGTGCATGATACCAGTCTGGCGATGCTGTGGGCGGCGGCGGCGCTGACGCTGATCACCGGCTGGGATTATCTGCGCGTCGGCCTCAAGCATATGGATAGCTGATGCGGCTACTCTACTTCGCCTGGGTTCGCGAGACGATCGGGGTGGGCGAGGAGGAGGTCCAGCCGCCCGAGGCGGTGCGCACGGTCGCCGATCTGATCGACTGGCTGGGTGGGCGCAGCGACAGGCACCAGCAGGCGTTCGCCGACCCGGCGCGGTTGCGCGCGGCGGTCGATCAGAAGTTCGTTGCGCTCGACAGCGTTCTGGGTGCCGCCGAGGAGGTCGCGATCTTTCCCCCGGTGACCGGCGGATGATCCGCGTTTCGGTCGATCCGGCCCCGATTGATGTCGGTATCGAGCTCGCCGGTATCGAGGAATGCGGGGCGGGCGGGATTGCGAGCTTTATCGGCGTGGTGCGCGGCGATGACGGCGTAACCTGCCTCGAACTCGAACATTATCCGGGCATGACCGAAGCGGTGCTGTGCGACCTCGCGGAACAGGCGATGGCGCGCTGGGGGCTGATGTCGGCGGTCGTGGTGCACAGGGTGGGGCCAATGGAGCCGGGCGAGCGGATCGTGCTGGTGGCAACGGCGGCGGCGCATCGTGGTGCGGCGCTGGAAGCGTGTACGTTTCTGATCGACCGGCTCAAGATCGACGCGCCGTTCTGGAAGCGCGAGCATCGTGGGGAACAGAAGTCATGGGTCGATGGGCGGGAGAGCGATGTGGATGCAGCGGCGCGCTGGCGTTGAGTTGTCAACGATATTCCGCTATATCGTGACAGAAGGAGCTGCGCATGGCCACGACCCTGAATGTACGGATCACCGGTCCACTCGAAGAGTTCGTTAGCGAGAATATCGGCGCGACCGGCTCCTACGAAAATGCCAGCGAATATGTCCGCGACCTGATCCGGCGTGATCGGGAGCGCGTCGAGGCGGAACGATTCGCGACGCTAAAGGCGGAGTTGCAGCAGGCATTTGCAGCGCCCGAAAGCGAATATAAGCCGTTTGATCCCGATGCATTCCTGGAGCGTGCGCGCGACCGGTGGCGGGGATGAGCGCCTACCTCCTACTGGAGGATGCCGAACACCGGCTTGCCGAAATCGTTGATTTTACCCGCGACCATTGGGGCGAAGCGCAGGCGATCCGTTATTTTGAGGGCATGGTAGCGCAGTTCGAAAGCATTGCCGGGCACGCATTCCCATGGCGCGCCATCCCCGCAGCGTTCGGTGTTGAGGGCTTTGTCTGCCGCTATGAACGCCACTTCATTTACTGGCGGAGGCTGAGCAGCGGGGAGGTCGGCATCGTCACGATTCTCCACGAGCGGATGCATCAAATCGCCCACATCCGACAGGCATTCGAAATTTAGGCACCGCTCCCCGACTGAGCCAGCACCTCCGCCAGCAGTCGGAAATCCCGCTCGCGCGGGCTCGCCTTGCGCCACACCAGCGCGATGCGTCTCGTCGGGTTGTCGGCGCGAAGCGGGCGCGCGATGATGTGGGTGTGGTCGAGAATGCCGGCTTCGATCGCCATTTCGGGCAGCATCGTCACCCCCAAACCATTATCGACCATTTGCACCATCGTGTGCAGCGAGGTCCCGAGCATGGTCGCCTCGGCGCGCAGTTCGGGGCGGTTGCAGGCGGCCAGCGCGTGATCCTTCAGGCAATGCCCGTCCTCCAGCAGCAGCAGCCGGGTCTCGTCGATCTCGCTGGCGCTGACGCTGGCATGGTCCGGCTCATACTCGCCCTCGGGGAAAGCGACGAAGAGGCGGTCGTCGAACAGCGGTGCGGTTTCGACGTCGCCACAGGCATAGGGAAGGGCGAGCAGCACGCAGTCGGTGCGCCCGGTGTGCAGGCTTTCGCAG
>JBHYGP010000046.1:8006-17802 GCA_051858935.1 Sphingomonas sp. | reverse complement strand
AACGGGGTCGAGACGGAGCGGATTTTGGCGCAGGGCGAGGAGCGCGGAGGGAGCGATGCTGAAGCATCGTGACCGACAAGCGACGAAGCCATGCGCCAAAGTCCGCCCGCCGCTGCGCGGTTGCTCAGGCAAGGCCGCCGGACGGCGTCGCTTGCTTGCGCGTAGCCTCTGCTACGCGACTGCGCTACGCTTCTTGCAGGCGACCTTGCCTGAGCAATCTCGATCCCCGTTCTAATTGGGTTCAGACCCTAGCGGACGCGCGGACCGCCATAGGGCAGCGGCGGCGGCGGGCGACGGTCGCGGCGCGGGAGCTGCGCCTGATAGGCATGGCCGCAATGATCGACGCAATAGGGGAAGCCGGGGTTCACCTTCTCACCGCAGAAGTGGAAATCGGGCTCGCCCGGATGGCCCAGCGGCCATTTGCAGATGCGGTCGTTGAGGTCGAGCAGGCTGGTCTTGCCCTCGATCTCCTTGCTCGGCTTGGCCGGGACCAGACGGCGCGGCGGGGCCGGGGCGATCGGCGGGGCCTGTTCGCCGGGATTCTGGCGGATGAAGCCGCCGGGACCGACCGAACGCAGCACCGGACCTTCGCGCGGCGCGCGGGCGGGGGCGTCGCCCTCATCCTCATCATCGGAATCGGCGACCGGGGCGGGAGCCGGCGCCGGAACCGGGGCAGTCGCCGGAGCAGCTGCGCGTGGCGCGGGGGTTGCTGGCGCAGGCTTGGGCGCCGGTGCTGCAGCGGCAGGAGCTGGGACGGGCTTGGCCTCGGTCGTGTTCGCCTTGACCGGCGAGGGGCGCGACGCCAGGCCCAGCCGGTGCGCCTTGCCGATCACGGCATTGCGGCTCACTCCGCCCAGTTCTTCGGCAATCTGGGTGGCGGTCAGGCCGCTGTCCCACATCTTGCGCAGCGTCTCGATCCGTTCGTCGGTCCAGCTCATTTGTCGTCCCTAAAGAATCAATCCCGTTGCCGGGTGTGGCGGCAGCGATTAACCGGCCTTGGCATGACCGACCAGTCCCCGACGCCCGAAAGCATGATCGCCGGCCCCGGCGTTCCGATCATCCGTAACGTGAATTGGGGCGGGCTGTGGACCCTCTATGTGAAGGAGGTGCGCCGTTTCTTCAAGGTGCAGCTCCAGACCATATGGGCGCCTGCGGTCACGACCTTGTTATTTCTGGTGGTTTTCACCGTCGCTTTGGGCGGGGGCGGGCGGACTGTGACGCTCGATGGCACAGCGATTCCCTTTGCGAATTTCCTCGCGCCCGGCCTGATCGTGATGGGGATGCTTCAGAACGCATTCGCCAATGCGAGCTTCTCGCTGTTGGTCGGCAAGATACAGGGGACGATCGTCGATTATCTGATGCCGCCGC
Source organism: Sphingomonas sp. (assembly GCA_051858935.1). Taxonomy (GTDB): domain Bacteria; phylum Pseudomonadota; class Alphaproteobacteria; order Sphingomonadales; family Sphingomonadaceae; genus Sphingomonas. Next base: position 16,434 of record JBHYGP010000046.1, on the reverse strand, counting down.
TGTCGACCGGCGAATTGCTGGCGGCATTGTGCGGTGGCGCGGTGACCCGCGCCTTCTGCGTCGGCGCCGCGGTCTGGCTGGCGATGGCCCTGTGGCCGGGCGTGCAGGTTGCCCCGGCGCATTTCTGGGCGATTCTGTGGTTCGGCTTCCTCGGCGCGCTGTTCCTGGCCCTGATGGGGGTGATGACCTCGATCTGGGCGGAGAAGTTCGACCATGCCGCCGCGGTCACCAACTTCGTCGTCGCGCCGCTCGCCCTGCTGTCGGGCACCTTTTATTCGGTCGATCGCCTGTCGCCGACATTTCAGGCGATCAGCCATGCCAACCCGTTCTTCTATATCATTTCGGGTTTTCGCTACGGCTTTCTGGGCGTCGCCGACTCGCCGATTCTGGTGGGCAGCGCGGTGATCCTCGCGCTCGACATCGCACTGGCGCTGGCCTGCTACGCGCTGCTGCGGTCGGGCTGGAAGATCAAGAGCTAGCGAACGCGCTTTCCAGCTGGGACGCATCGCCCAGCGCGGGAACGGTGAAGCGGAACGATGCGCCATGCGGCTGGCGGTTCTCGGCGACCAGCGTGCCGCCATGCGCCTCGACGATCCGCTTGGAGATGTTGAGGCCGATGCCAAGGCCGGTTTCGCCCTTGGTCGACGAAAAACGCTGCCCCAGCCGGTCGGTGAAGCCTTCGGGCAGGCCGGCGCCATTGTCCGATACCTCGATCTCGACCAAGTGATCGCCCGAGCGACGCGCCACGATCTCGATCAACGGGTCGCGCCCGGACTCGTCGCAGGCCTCGAACGAATTGCGTAGCAGATTGACCAGCACCTGCTGAATCTGGATGCGGTCGACATAGACCGGCGGGATATCCTGCGGAACCTCAAGCTTCAGCCGGCCGCTAACCCGGCGCGATCCGATCCGCACCAGATTGACCGCGTCCTGTACTACCGCGTCGAGCGGTTCGCGGCGCAGTTCGATCTCGCGATTGGCGAGGAAGGCGCGGAGGCGGCTGATGATCCCGCCGGCGCGCAGCAGCTGCGAGCTGATCTCCTTGAGATAGTCGCGCGCCTTTTCGCTGTCGCCGCGCTGCTCCAGCACATAGGCGGCGGTCGAGGCGTAGTTGGTCGCCGCGGTCAGCGGCTGGTTGATCTCGTGCGCGATGTCGCCGGCAAGCTCGCCCATCGCGTTCTGCCGCGACAGGTGCATCAGTTGGAAGCTGAGGCCGTTGAGCTGGTCCTCCATCGCCATGCGTTCGGACAGGTCGCGGACGAATGCGACGCACACCCGCTCGCTTTCCTGCTCGGCAATGCCAAGGCGCAACTCGGCGGGAAAGCTCGTGTTGTCGCAGCGTTTGCCGGTGGTGATCGTCGCGCCGCCGCGCGTTCCGCTTGGCGTCTGCACCAGCGTCTCGAACGTGTCGATCGGTGCCTCGAACAGGGTGTGCAGCGACTTGCCGGTCAGATCCATATCCCCAGAGCGCCACATCAGCGGCGTGGAGGCGCTGTAGGTGCGGATCACCAGATCATCGCCGGTGACGATCAGTGCGTCGGGTGCGGTGCCAAGGATCGAATGGAGCTTGGCCTCCCCCCCGGCGAGCATCCGGTTCTGAACATTGGCACGGTGCGTGACATAGGCGAGCAGGGTCGCCAGCACGACGAGATTGGCCATCGCGATCAGGAAATAGAGTTCCGCCTGGGTCTGCGTCGTTTCACCCCGCAGCCAGACCAGCACCCGCGCGGGCAGCACTGCGGCGATGATGATCACGGGCTGGATCCGCTGGAGCGTGTTCCAGGGCGAGGCGGGGGAGGTGGCGGCTTCGCGCGGCAGATCGGGCGCGGTCAGGATCGACGCGCATAGCAGCACGATCGGCAGCGAAGAGGCGATCGTCACGCCGAAGAACCGGATATTGGCCGACACCTGCCCGGCCAGGGTGAAGGTGAGCAGCAGCAGCATTCCTGCAACTGCGATACTCGCCGCCGGCCCGGCCCACCAGCGTGCGTCGCGCCGCTGCGATCCGAGCAGGGCCAGCGCGACGGTCAGCAATCCGACGACCACCAATGGGCCCAAGGGGATGATCTGGCGCCCCCGCAACGGCGCGGCGTCCATCTTGTCCGCGAAGATCAGCCGCGAGATGCCCGTGTCGATCCCGGTCAGGTGCTGGAACAGCACGATGCCAAGATAGATGGCCGGCAGCAGCAGCAACAGACGAGACGCACGGCGATATCCATTGCCGTGCAGAACTGCCGCCGTCGACATTAGCAGGAAGACCAGCGCTGTCCCCGGCAGGATCGGATAGCGGGCGGCACCCAGTCCGCGCAGTACCGCGCTGTCGAACTGCCAGCCGAGCAGGACGAGCAGCGGCGTCAGCGTCGCACCGGCGGCGAGCGCAACCGAGAGCGTTATCGGTCCGCGACCGCGCATTTCAACCCTCTTGAAGACGCAATCATGGCCATTCCGGTCTCGTTAGCCCGTGCCGTGCGCCGCGATTAAGCGCGGCACCGGGCACGGGTCGCCGCGGCCTGACGGTTCGGGATGGACTTCAGCCTCCGTTGCGACGCCAACAACTTAGGCGTTTCCTCGGGTTAAGTCACCATCGCTTTCCCTCGGGCATCGTTTCGTTACGACCCACGATTGTTGACGCCTTGGGGGTGAAATCCTAGGGTCCCGATCCGGGCGGTTCGCGATGGGCCGCCCTTTGCTTTTTGAAGGAGGTTGCCCGTGTCGATCACCCCGCTCATGCCCGTTTACCCACGGTGCGATGTGCGTCCGGTGCGAGGCGAGGGGTGCTACCTCATCGGCGAGCGTGGCGAGCGCTATCTCGATTTCGCGGCGGGGATCGCGGTCAACGCGCTGGGCCATGGCCATCCGTCCTTTACCAAGGCGGTGCAGGATCAGGTCGCGACGCTGATGCACGTCTCCAACCTCTATGGCTCGCCGCAGGGTGAGGCGCTCGCGCAGCGGCTGGTCGATGCGAGCTTCGCCGACACGGTGTTTTTCACCAACAGCGGCGTGGAGGCGATCGAGTGCGCGATCAAGACCGCGCGCCGCTATCATTACGTCACCGGCAACCCGCAGCGGCACAAGCTGATCACGTTCAAAAACGCGTTCCACGGGCGTTCGATCGGCGCGATCAGCGCGACCGACCAGGCCAAGATGCGCGACGGGTTCGAGCCGCTGCTGCCTGGCTTCGACTATGTGAAGTTCAACGATCTCGACGGTGCGCTGGCCGCGATCGACGGTGAAACTGCCGGTTTCCTGGTGGAGACGGTGCAGGGCGAGGGCGGTATGACCGCCGGCACCGAAGAGTTCATCCAGGGGCTGCGCAAGGCGTGCGACGACCATGGCCTGTTGCTGATCCTCGACGAAATCCAGTGCGGCTATGGCCGGACCGGCAAGATGTGGGCCTATGAGCATTACGGCATCACTCCTGACATTATGACCGTCGCCAAAGGGATCGGGAACGGCTTCCCGCTCGGCGCGTGCCTCGCCACCGAGGAAGCGGCGAAGGGCATGGTCGCGGGTACGCACGGGTCGACCTATGGCGGCAATCCCCTCGCCATGGCGGCGGGGCAGGCGGTGCTCGACGTGATGCAGGAGCCGGGCTTCCTCGATCACGTCACCGCGATGGGCGAACGACTGCGCGCAGCGTTCGAGCAGTTGATCCCCAACCACGACCATCTGTTCGACGAGATTCGCGGCAAGGGCCTGATGCTGGGCGTCAAGCTCAAGGAGCCGGCGGTCGCGCGCGAGTTCGTGGCGCATCTGCGCGACCATCACGGGTTGCTGACGGTGGCTGCGGGCGAGAATGTGTTCCGCGTGCTGCCGCCGCTGGTGATCGACGAAAGCCATATCGCCGAGTGCATCGAAAAGCTGAGCGCGGGTGCGCATAGCTACAAGATGCCGGAAGCTTAGATGGGCTATCGCAACTTCCTGTCGCTCAGTGATGCCGGGCCTGACGGCCTTGCGGCGATCCTGTCCGAAGCGATCGACCGCAAGGCCGCGCGTGCCGGCTGGCCCAAGGGTCGCGTCGATGCCGACGCGCCGCTCGCTGGTCACACGCTGGCGATGGTGTTCGAGAAGAACTCGACCCGCACCCGCGTCAGCTTCGAAATGGCGATCCGCCAGCTTGGCGGCAGCGCGATCGTGCTCGACGCAGCGACGAGCCAGCTTGGACGCGGCGAGACGGTGGCCGACACCGCGCGCGTCCTTTCGGGCTATTGCGACGCGATCATGGTGCGCACCGACGATCACGCCAAGCTGCTCGAAATGGCGGAGTACGCCACCGTCCCGGTGATCAACGGCCTGACCGACGACAGCCACCCGTGCCAGATCGTCGCCGATCTCCAGACGATCCTGGAAAGCGGCAAGGCGCTGCCCGGCCTCAAGGTCGCGTGGCTCGGCGATGGCAACAACGTCCTCGCCTCGATCGTCGAGGCGGCGGGGCTGATGCAGTTCGATGTCGTGGCTGCCTGCCCGCAGAGCTTCTCGCTGCCCGACGCGGCGATGGCGCTGGGCAAGGGGCGCGCGACCTGTGTCAACGATCCGGTCGAGGCGGTGGCGGGGGCGGATGTGATCGTCACCGACACCTGGATCTCGATGGGCCAGCTCCACGCGGAGGCAAAGCTTGCCGCGCTCGCGCCCTATCAGGTCGATGCCGCGCTAATGGCGAAAGCCAAGCCCGACGCGAAGTTCCTCCACTGCCTCCCGGCGCATCGCGGCGAGGAGGTGACGCCCGAGGTGATCGACGGCCCACAATCGCTGATCTGGCCCGAGGCGGAAAACCGCCTGCACGGACAAAAGGCGGTACTGCGCTGGTGCTTCGGGCAAATCGGGTGAGTTGAAGGGACGACCGCAAGGCCCTATCTCGCGCCCGTTCCCGAACCCCGTTTTGCCCTGAGCTTGTCGAAGGGCGGCTCCTGCCGCCGTTGAAATGGCGCGACGGGAATGGGCTTCGACAAGCTCAGCCTGAACGGACGTTTTGTCATGACCACCACCGACCTTGACCGCACGCTCAACTTCACGATTCCCCAGCGCCATGCGCGCGGGCGAATTGCGCGGCTGGGGCCGGTGCTGGGCGAAATCCTCGCCGCGCACGCCTATCCTGCGCCGATCGAACGGCTGCTGGCCGAGGCGCTGACGCTGACCGCGTTGCTCGGCTCAACGCTCAAGGATGCTGGCGGCCAGCTGACGCTTCAGGCGCAGGCGCAAGGTGGCATCGTCAGCCTGCTGGTGTGTGATTACAAGGCTGGCGAGCTGCGCGGCTATGTCCAATATGATGTCGATCGGCTGGCCGAACTGGGCGGCAGCCCGTCGCTCTATGCGCTGTTCAACCAGGGCTATCTGGCGATGACCTTCGATCAGGCGACCACCGGCGAGCGCTATCAGGGTATCGTCCCGCTCGACGGCGGCTCGCTGGCGGAAGCGGCGGAGAATTATTTCGACCAGTCGGAGCAGATCCCGACCTTGGTGCGGCTTGGCGTCGGCCATGACGCGGCGGGCAATTGCATCGGCGGCGGCTTGTTCCTGCAGCATCTGCCCGAGGGCGAGGAGGGCGGCGAGCGGCTCCACGCGCGTGAGGTCCATCCCGAATGGGAGCATGTCGAGGCGCTGGGCGGGAGCGTCAGCGAGGATGAGCTGGCCGATGCGGCGACGTCGCTCGAAACCCTGCTCTGGCGCCTCTTTAATGAGGATGAGGTGCGCGTTCAGTCCGGGGGTGATCTGGTCAAAGGGTGCCGCTGCGACCCGGATTATATCGGATCGGTTCTCGCCAAATTCCCCGAGTCGGATCGCGCGGAGATGGCCGAAGACGGCTTCATCACCGTCGACTGCGCATTTTGTGCGAAGAAGTTCCCGATTGCGCTCGACAGTTTCGCCTGACCGATTTCGTCAGCGAACTGACAGGTGAAACGTGGTAAAGGAGCGATGAAATGAAGATACTTCGCCCCCTGCTGACTGCAGCCGCGCTGCTGGCCCCTCTCGCTGCGGGCAGTGCCGCCGGTCGCGCCGACAATGGCCTCACCGCGCTCGCCGGGATCGAGCGGGGCGAATGGACCTTGCGCGGAGCGGATGGCTCGACCCGCAGTATTTGCATCACCGACCCGCAGGTCCTGCTTCAGCTCCAGCATCGCGGCGCGGCATGCACCCGCTTCGTGGTCGAGGACGGATCGCTGGGCGGACGGATCACCTATAGCTGCCCCGGTATCGGCAATGGCGCGACCCGCGTGGTAGTCGAAACGCCACGGCTGGTGCGCATCGAGAGCCAAGGGATCAACCGCGGGCTGCCTTTCTCGTTCGAATATGAAGGGCGCAAGACCGGCGCGTGCCGATAGGGTGAATCCCCCGCTTTCTTGCCGCATTGCGGCAAAGGGTTTAGCGAGGCGGGAATGACCCAACCCAGCTATGCCGTCGCCCTCGTTTCGGGCGGACTCGATTCCTATGTCTCGGCCGCGTGCGCGCGCGCCGACGGACACCGCATCCTTGCCCTGTCGATCGACTATAACCAGCGCCATCAGGTCGAGCTGGCCGCTGCGCGCCGCATCGCCAATGATCTGGGAGCCGAGCGGCACATCGTCCTTCCGCTCGATCTGTCGCTGTTCGGCGGATCAGCGCTGACTGCGGACATCGCCGTGCCGAAGGATGGCGTCGGGACCGACATTCCGGTCACCTATGTCCCGGCACGCAATACAATCTTCCTCAGCCTCGCGCTGGGCTGGGCCGAGGCGATGGGTGCGCGCGACCTGTATATCGGGGTCAACGCGCTCGATTATTCGGGCTATCCCGATTGCCGCCCGGAATTCATCGAGGGGTTCGAGAAGCTCGCCGAACTCGCCACCAAGGCCGGGGTCGAGGGGCATCCGTTTCGCATTCAGGCGCCGTTGGCGGTGATGACCAAGGCCGATATTGTGCGCAAGGGGACCGAACTCGGGCTCGATCTGGGACTCAGCTGGTCGTGTTACGACCCGGCACCCGGCGGGGTACATTGCGGCCAGTGTGACAGCTGCCGGTTGCGGTCCAAGGGGTTCGAGGAAGCCGGAATCCCCGATCCCACGCGCTACGCGGTTCCGGCCTGAGGCACGTCCGATGAGCTATGCGGTCAAGGAGATGTTCCTGACCCTTCAGGGGGAGGGGGTGAATGCCGGCGCGCGCGCGGTGTTCGTGCGGTTTGCCGGGTGCAATTTGTGGTCTGGGCGCGAGCAGGATCGCGCGACCGCGATCTGCAAATTCTGCGACACGCAATTCGTCGGGACCGATGGGCTGGGCGGCGGCAAGTTCGCTGATGCCGATGCGCTCGCTGACGCAGTCGTTGCGTTCTGGGGCGAAGGGAGCGAACGCCGCTTCGTCGTGCTCACCGGGGGGGAGCCAATGTTGCAGGTCGATACCGCGCTAGTCGAAGCGCTGCACGCGCGCGGCTTCCGAATCGCGATCGAAAGTAACGGGACTTTACCCGTTCATTCCGGCATCGACTGGGTATGCATCAGCCCCAAGGCGGGGAGCGAGGTGGTCCAGCGCTGCGGCGACGAGCTCAAGCTGGTCTGGCCACAAGCCGGAACCGATGTCGCGCAACTCGAACAATGGGACTTTGCCCATTTCCTCGTACAGCCGATGGATGACGTCGACGCGGCGGCGAATATTCAGGCCGCGGTCGATTTCGCGCTCGCGCGCCCGCGCTGGCGGCTGACGCTTCAGGCGCACAAGTCGCTGGGATTGCGCTGAGCCTAGCTGCGTTTCTTCTTCGGTTCACAACGTTCAGGAGCATATTCGCCCTTACGCCAGCATTGGTCGTTGGCGAACGGCGGATAGGTGAAGTGCGCTTGCATCGGCATCCGCATCGGGAATTGCTGCTCGCCCCAGCGGACCAGGCTGTTGCGGATTTCCGGCAGCCGCTCCGCCGCCAGTTCGCCAAAGCCACCGCGCGGGGTGAACACCGCTGCGTTCGATACCGCGTCGGCGGTCTGACAGAAGGTCAGCTGGGCATGTACCGCCGAATAGCTTGAATAGACGCGCGTACCATATTGGTCGAGCGCGGTCTGGCCCGCCTTGGGTGTCTTGTGCGTCCGCTGAAAATATTTGGCCAGCACGGTGTAGGAGCTGTTCAGCTCTACCTTATGGTCGCGCAGGATCGTGTTGTAGTTGGGCAGGGTCAGCAGCGTCGGGCCGAACTGACACTGAAGCGCCGCCACGTTGAGCGCGGCGCGCAGATTCCATACCATCGCGGCGCGCAATTCCGCCGGGGTCGCGCCGGGCAGCGGCGAGGCAAGCATGCCCGGCTCCGTCCCGGTAATGCGCGGGCCGCCGATCTCGGGCGCCTTTAAATAGAACTGCGCGGATGCGGGCGTCGCCGCGAGCATCGCCCCACCCAGGACTGCCGAGAACACCAGACGCGAACCGAACATCAACCAACCCTCTCGAACCCTGAATGCGGCTGGGTTACGGAGTT
>JBHYGP010000046.1:7586-7996 GCA_051858935.1 Sphingomonas sp. | reverse complement strand
GGGACCGCGCCCCGGCGTGGGACAGGCGGGACGCGCCGACCCCCATTCCATGTGAAAGGGGCCGCCCGGTCGCCCGGACGGCCCCTCGATCTGCAATTGCCGAAAGCGGCAGATTACATGCCGTTGCCCATGGTGTCGTTGGCAGTCATGGTGTCGCCAGCCATGCCGGTGTCGTTGCCGGTGGCGCCGTCAACCATGGTCATGTTGTCGGTGGTGGTGCCGTCGAGTACCGGGTCGGTCGCGTTCACGTCCATGACCGTCGTGTTGTCCGCAGTGGTCTCAGTGGTGCCGCCGCAGGCCGAAACGAGCAGCGCGGCGCTGGCGATCATCGAACCGGCAACGGCCTTGGTGAAAAGTGCACGCATAAGTTTGGGCTCCCTAGATAAATATGCGAGGGCGGCTCGCCGCTT
>JBHYGP010000046.1:0-7565 GCA_051858935.1 Sphingomonas sp. | reverse complement strand
ATTAAACGCTTAGCGCCACGCCCTCAACCCCCGCCGTCAGATTCGCGCGCGCACGCCCCGCCCACGGAGTTGAGAAAGGCCGGAAATGCAAACGCAAGTGCGGCGTCAAAAGTTTCAGGCGAAATCGATTTTCCCAGCTGCGCGGCGCTGGTCACCGGGAATTCGGGCAGTCCGCATGGCACGATTCCACCAAAATCATTGAGGTCGGGATCAAGGTTCACGGCAAAGCCATGCATCGTTACCCAACGCCGCACGCGCACCCCGATCGCGCCGATCTTCGCTTCGGTCCCGCCATCGCGAGTCCAGATGCCGATCCGGCCTTCGGCCCGAAAGGCGTTGATCCCGACTTCCGCGAGCGCCGCGATCACCCAGCCTTCGACCGCGTGGACATAGCAGCGCACGTCCTTGTTGCGCTTCGACAGGTCGAGCATCGCATAGCCGATCCGCTGACCCGGTCCGTGATAGGTATAGCGTCCGCCGCGCCCGGTGGCGAACACCGGAAAGCGCGGGTCGATCAGTTCGGCGGGATCGGCGCTGGTGCCGGCGGTATAGACCGGAGGATGTTCGAGCAGCCAGATCTGCTCGCGCGCCTCTCCCGCCTGAATCGCGGCCACGCGCGCTTCCATTTCTTCGAGCGCCTCGGGGTAGGGGACGCGCCCTTGCGACACGCGCCATTCGATGCCTTCGACCAGTTCCATCGCCGCCAGATGCGATGCCGGAGGCGCGAGCGCAAGCATGTGGCGTGCGGCGCGTGGATCGGCTAACGATCGCGCAAAAGGGGTAACGTACATGGTCAGTATGGGCAGCGTCTGGGATCGTACTGCAGAGTTCCTGAGCGACAATCTCGGCACCTTGCTTCCGATCGCGTTGCTGGCGATCTTCGTCCCCTCGACCATTTCGGCCAATCTGTCGGGGCTTCAGGCGACTGCGACTCAGGGGGCCGCGACATGGCTCGGTCTCGGCGTCTTTGTGCTCGCGCTGGTCGGCTTCTGGGGCCAGCTTGCGGTGACGGCGCTGGCGATCGACCCGGCGCTCGGGCGCGAGGCGACCAAGGTCGCGACCCGCCGGTTCCCCGCCGCGCTGCTGGTCGCGATCGTCATGCTGGTGGCGGCGCTGCTGCTCGTCATCCCGATTGGCGTGATGCTCGCGATCGGGGGCGTCGATCTGACCGGCCTCGAGGGCGGGACGATGCCGACCGTGCCCGAAAGCGTCGCGCTCTGGGTCACCCTGTACGGGTTGGTCGTCCTGGTCCTCGCCATCTGGCTGTTCGCGCGGATGGCAGTGGTCGTCCCCGCAATCGTCGGCGATCGGCTCGCAATCGGTGCATTTGCGCGCTCATGGCAGCTGACCCGCGGCGCGGCGCTCAAGATCATCGGCGTGGTGATCCTCTATCTGATCGTCTCGATCGTCGCCAACCTTGCCGCGACGACGGCATTCGGCGTGGTGATCTCCCTGATCGCCGGACGGGGCGAGGATGGCCTGTCGCTCGCATCGGTGCTGACCACGATCGTCGGCGGCGCGGTATCGACCGCCTTCACCGTTCTCGGCACCGCATTTGTCGCGAAGCTCTACGTCGCTCTGCTCGCCCGCAAAGAGGCGACCGCGGCGGCATGACCCTGTCCTTGCGCGGCGCGTTGACCGACGCCGCGACTCTCTGGCGTACCGATCGCGATCTGCTGGTTCGGATCGCGGGGGTGTTTCTGTTGCTTCCGATCCTTGCGATCGGATTGCTGGCGACCACGATCGAACTGGCACCGACCGCCACCCCTGAACAGGTCCGCGAGGCTGTCGGGGCATTTTATCGTGCCAACCTCATCGCCTTTGTCGCGATCTCGCTGACGCTGGAATTCGGCACGCTGATGCTGCTGAACCTCTATCTGCAGCGCGGTACGAGCGTTGGCGAGATGATGCGGGCGAGCGCGCTGCGGCTGTTACCATGGGTCCTTCTTGCTCTGGCCAACGGAGCGATACTGCAACTGGGCTTCACGCTGTTCATCGTGCCGGGTGTCTATATTTTCGGGCGTACCTGGATGATGGGGCCGGCCTATGTCGCCGAGCCGGAGCGCGGCCTGCTTGGCGCGATCGAGCGCGGTTTTCGGCTGAGCGCGGGAAATGGCTGGCGCGTGGCGTTGTTCGGATTTGGCGTCGGAATCGTGATCTTTGCCGCGATCTTCGTGCTGGTGATTCTCGCCCAGTCGCTCGCGACCCTGCTCGGCGGTAGCGCTATTGTCCATGCGCTGTTCCTGATCCCCGTCGCGGCGGCGGGGGCGGCAGGCTATGCCTTTTTCATCTTGGTGCGGATCGTCATCTATCGCCGGCTGGGCGGGTCGATCAACGGGATGTGAGGGGCAGCGTCGCGGGGCAGATGCCCGGTAACGCGCGGGTCGGCAAAGGTCTCGATTGCGCGCGTGAACGGCGTGAAGCCCGAGGCGCGGTAAAAGCCCAGCGCCTTGGGGTGGTCGAGCGTGCAGGTGTGCACCCACACGCGCGTCACATCGGGTCGCCACGCGCGCATCAGGGCGTGCGCCATCAGCCAGCGGCCATGTCCTGCGCCGGTCAGCTCGGGGATGAGCCCAACGAACGACAGCTCGCAGGTTGCGGCCTCGCGATAGTCGAGTTCGAGCATGCCGACCTCGATTCCCTGGCGATCGACCACCGCGAAGATCTCGATTCGCGGGTCGTGGATGATCGTGCTCAGCCGCACATCGTCCATGATCAGGCGGGAGAACCACAGCCATGGCGACCCGACCCGCGCGAACAATTTCCGATACTTGTCCGGGCTCGGCGCTTCCCAGCGCACCAGTTGCAGATGCGATTCGGGCATTGGGCGCGGCTTGGGCCGCTCGCGCATTTCCAGGCTGGTGACGATCGTCGCCACCTCTCCGGGCTTTACGGGAAGCAGGCCCATCTCAGCTCCAGGTAGCGAGCGGGGGGAGGCTCATGAGGATCGCGTCGATATTGCCGCCGGTCTTGAGGCCGAACAGCGTCCCCCGGTCATAGACCAGGTTGAATTCGGCATAGCGGCCGCGCCATTCGAGCTGCTGCGCCTTGTCGGCGTCGGTGAAGGGCGTGGCCATGCGGCGGCGGACGATTTCCGGGTATATTTCGAGGAAGGTGCGGCCGACATCCTGGGTGAATGCGAAATTCGCCTCCCATGTCGAAATGTCCTCACTTTCCAGGTGATCGTAGAAGATGCCGCCGACGCCGCGATGGACATTGCGGTGGGGGATGTAGAAATAGTCGTCGGCCCATGCTTTGAACCGGGGATAATGCGCCGGGTCGTGGACATCACATGCCGCCTGCAAACGTGCGTGGAAGTCCGCAGTGTCCGCATCATAGGGAATCGGCGGGTTCAGGTCCGCGCCGCCGCCGAACCAGCGTTTTGTCGTGACGAGGAAGCGGGTGTTCATATGCACCGCAGGGACATGCGGGTTGGCCATGTGCGCGACCAGGCTGATGCCGGTGGCGAAGAAGCGGGGGTCCTCGCCCGCGCCGTGGATCGACTTGGCGAAATCGCCCTCGAACGTGCCGCCGACGGTCGAGACATTGACCCCGACCTTTTCGAAGACCTTGCCCTTCATCACCCCGCGCACGCCGCCACCGCCCGGCTCGCCCGACGGATCGGCGCGGTCCCACGCGATATAGTCGAACGCCGCGTCCGACCCGGCCTCACGCTCGATTGCCTCGAACTCGGCGCAGATCGAATCGCGCAGCTCCTCGAACCACGCGCGCGCGCGCTGCTGCTGGGGGTCGAGTTCGATCATTGCGGATAGCCTTTGGTTTGCCGGAGCGCTTCGGACAGCGCGATGCCCGCCGAAACGGAGAGGTTCAAGGAGCGCATCGCCGGCTTCATCGGGATTTTGACGCGCAGGTCAGCGCGATCATGGACGCGATCTGGAACGCCTGCATCCTCCGACCCGAACAGCAGCGCGTCGTCGGGCCGATATGCCGCTTCGTCGAACCGCCCGGCCCCTTTGGTCGTGAACAGTACGATGCGGCCCGTCACGGTCGCCAAAAATGCGTCCCAGTCGCGGTGCCGTACGACGCGGACATGGTCGATATAGTCCATGCCGGCGCGCGCGACGCGCTTGTCGTCCCACGCGAATCCCATCGGCTCGATCAGGTCGATCGCGGTGTCGAAACACGCGCCGATGCGCAGGACCGCACCGACATTGCCGGCGATACAGGGCTGAAACAGGGCAACGCGCATCGCGTCCCGATAGAGCAGGGAGCCCGCCCGTCACAAGGCGCTCTTGTTGTGTGCGGCAGCAGCCCGCTCCCCCACCCGGCCACCCATATCATCCTACGGCTGGGTGGCCGGGTGGGGGAGCGGGCTGGTGCCGAAACCCGGCGTGTCACGCGCCGGTCAAAAAGGCGGTTGGCAAAGTCGGCTCGCCCCGTCTATCAGGCCCGCCAGCCACCGGGGGCAATCCGGGGGTGAGGCGTGGCGTTTGCGCGCTCCGCCGTCCGGGACAGGGGCGTGAAAACGCCGGAATTTTGAAGTGCAAGGGCTGATGCATGGCAACGCTTGAAGAAGCTGTACCTCCGGGTGACGCGGGTGACGCGCCGGCCGATCCCCGCCGCCGCGACTATCTCGCGATCGGCGCGGTCGCTTTTGCGGGCGTTGGCGCGGCCGTAGTTGCGATCCCGCTCGTCAACCAGATGAGCCCGTCGGCGGACGTGCTGGCGCTGTCGACCACCGAACTCGACATCTCGGCGATCCAGCCGGGCCAGTCGGTCAAGGCGAGCTTCCGCAAGCAGCCGCTGTTCGTCCGCAACCTGACGCCGCAGGAAATCGCCAAGGCGAACGAAACGCCGGTCAGCGAGCTGCGCGATCCCCAGACGCTCGCCGAGCGGACCAAGGAGGGCAAGGAGAACTGGCTCGTCACCCTTGGCGTCTGCACCCATCTCGGCTGCGTGCCGCTGGGCGCGGGCGAGGGCGAGAATAAGGGCCCGTTCGGCGGCTATTTCTGCCCGTGCCACGGCTCGGCCTATGACACCGCCGGTCGCATTCGCACCGGCCCGGCACCGACGAACCTCGTCGTGCCGGAATACGCATTCATTTCCGACACCGTAATCCGGGTCGGCTGAGGGGGCACCTTGAAATGAGCTTTCCCTGGGCAAAGCAGTATGAGCCGAAGCATCCGGTGATGAAGTGGGTGGACAGCCGTCTGCCGCTTCCCCGCTTCGTCTACAACGCCGTCGGTGCGGGCTATCCCGTTCCGCGCAACCTCAACTATTTCTGGAACTTCGGCGTTCTCGCCGGGATGTTCCTGGCGATCCAGATCGTCACCGGCATCGTGCTGGCGATGCATTATGCGGCGAACGCCGGCATCGCGTTCGACAGCGTCGAGCATATCATGCGCGACGTGAATTCGGGCTGGTTCCTCCGCTATGCCCACGCCAACGGCGCGTCGATGTTCCTGCTGGTGGTGTATATCCATATCGCCCGCGGCCTGTGGTACGGATCGTACAAGGCGCCGCGCGAGATGGTGTGGCTGCTCGGCGTGGTCATTTTCCTGCTGATGATGGCGACCGCCTTCATGGGCTATGTCCTTCCCTGGGGGCAGATGAGCTTCTGGGGCGCTCAGGTGATCACCGGCTTCTTCTCGGCGATCCCCGTGGTGGGCGAGCCGATCCGCGTCTGGCTGCTCGGCGGCTTCGCACCGGACAATGCCGCGCTCAACCGCTTCTTCTCGCTGCACTATCTGCTGCCGTTCGTGATCGCTGGCGTGGTCATCCTCCACATCTGGGCGCTGCACATCCCGGGTTCGAACAACCCGACCGGCGTCGAGGTGAAGGACGAGCAGGATACGGTGCCGTTCCACCCCTATTACACCGCCAAGGATGGCGTGGGCGTGGGCGTGGCGCTGCTGGTCTTCGCGTCGCTGATCTTCTTTGCGCCGAACCTGCTGGGTCACCCGGATAACTATATCCCGGCGAACCCGCTTTCGACCCCGGCGCACATCGTGCCCGAATGGTATTTCCTGCCCTTCTACGCCATTCTGAAGTCGTTCACCGTCGACTTCATCATGTCGGCGAAGCTGTGGGGCGTGCTGGCGATGTTCGGTTCGATCCTGCTGCTGTTCGTGCTGCCGTGGCTCGACACGTCGCCGGTGCGTTCGGCGAACTATCGCCCGACCTATAAGTGGTTCCTGCTGGTGCTGCTGGTCGATGTGCTGGTGCTGGGCTATGTCGGCGGTGCTGCGCCGACCCCGGGCGTGATCCTGATCGGTCAGTTCGCGACGGCCTATTACTTCCTGCATTTCCTGGTGATCCTGCCGATCGTCTCGGCGATGGAGCGTCCGCGCCCGCTGCCGAACTCGATCACCGAAGCCGTGCTCGCCGGAAAGGGTGGCACGTCGCCGCTCCAGACCGCAGCTGCCGAATAAGAGGGGCATAAGAACATGGTTCGCATTGGCGGATTTCTCGTCGGCGTCGGCTTTGTCTTCGCCCTGTTGCTCGGGATCATCGACACGATCTCCAACGGGCTGACCACGCCCAAGACGGTGGAGCAGGAGTTCCACGAGCACGCGCACGGCCCGGAAGGCGGCTTCTCGTTCGAGGGCGCGCTGGGCACCTATGACAAGCGCCAGCTGCAGCGCGGACTTCAGGTGTACAAGGAAGTGTGCGCCGCCTGTCACTCGCTGCGTCTGGTGTCGTTCCGCGACCTGACCGCGCTCGGCTATAGCGAGGGTCAGATCAAGACCATCGCCAAGGGCTTCCAGGTTCCGTCGGTCAACCCCGAAACGGGTGAGCCGGCAACCCGCGACGGCATCCCCGCCGACCGCTTCCCCTCGCCCTATGCCAACGACATCGCCGCAGCGGCCGCGAACAACAACGCGATCCCGCCCGACCTGTCGCTGATGGCCAAGGCGCGCGCGGATGGCAGCAACTATATCTACTCGCTGCTGACCGGATATCAGGACCAGCCTGCGGAGTTGCTCAAGAAATATCCCGACGCCAAGACGCCGGAGGGGCTGCACTACAACCCCTATTTCCACACGCTCAACCTGGCGATGGCGAAGCCGCTGGCCGATGGTCAGGTGACCTATTCGGATGGCACTGCCGCCACGACCAAGAACTATGCGGCGGACGTCGCAGCGTTCCTGACCTGGACCGCCGAGCCGAAGATGGAGGCGCGCAAGACCGCGGGTCTCGCGACCCTGATCTTCCTCGTGATCTTCTGCTTCCTGGCCTATGGCGCGAAGAAGCAGATCTGGCGGAACGTGAAGGACTAAGGTCCGAACGACCAATCTTCAGACGGCCCGGGGAGCGATTCCCGGGCCGTTTTCTTGGGAGCGATGCCGTGACCCCGACCAATGACGATCTCGCCGCGCTGATCCGCACCATCCCCGACTTTCCCAAGCCGGGGATCATGTTCCGGGACATCACCACGCTGTTGCTCGATGCCGCGGGCTTTGCCCGCGCGGTTGAGCGGATCGTCGAGGCGGTGGACGGGCCGGTCGATCTGGTCGCGGGGATCGAGGCGCGCGGGTTCATCTTCGCCGCGCCGGTCGCGCTGGCACTGGGTGCGGGGACGTTGCTGGTGCGCAAGGACGGCA
>JBHYGP010000045.1:0-6571 GCA_051858935.1 Sphingomonas sp. | reverse complement strand
CCGGTCGGCTCCCGCACCATCTCGCACGCGCCGGGCCTCAACCTCTCCCCCGCCTCGATCCGCAACGTCATGCAGGATCTGGAGGAACTCGGCCTGCTCGCCGCGCCGCATACCAGTGCCGGCCGGATGCCGACCGATCTCGGCCTGCGCCTGTTCGTCGATGGCATGATGCAGGCGAACGAGCCCTCGGCGGAGGAGCGCGCCGCGATCGAATCGCGCGCCGCGACGCGCGGCCCGGTCGAGGAGGCGCTCGCCTCCACCACCGCCGCGCTCTCCGGCCTGTCCGCGTGCGCCGGCATGGTGCTGGTGCCCAAGGCGGAGCGGGTGCTGCGCCAGTTCGGCTTCGTTCCGCTCGGCAATGATCGCGCGCTCGCGGTGCTGGTCGGGGAGGACGGATCGGTCGAGAACCGCGTCGTCGACCTGCCCCCAGGCCTGCCCCCCGGCGCGCTCGAACAGGCCGCCAACTACCTCACCGCCACGCTCGGTGGCCTGACCCTCGCCCAGGCCCGCGCCCGCCTCACACATCAGATCGCGAGCGAGCGCGCCGCACTCGACGACGCCGCCCGCGCGTTGGTCGAGCGCGGCCTTGCGGTCTGGTCGCAGGATGGCGACGACCGCCCCGTCCTGATCGTGCGCGGTCAGGCGCGCCTGCTCGACAGCGCCGCCGCCGAGGATCTCGACCGCGTCGGTCGCCTGCTCGACGAGCTGGAGGGCAAGGAAGAGATCGCCCGCCTGCTCGACAGCGCGCGCGAAGGCGAAGCGACCCGCATCTTCATCGGCAGCGAGAACAAGCTGTTCGCCCTTTCCGGCTCGTCGGTGATCGCCAAGCCGGTGCGCGCGCTCGACGGTCGCGTCGTCGGCGTGGTGGGGGTTATCGGCCCGACGCGGTTGAACTATGCCCGCGTCGTGCCCATGGTGGATTTCACGGCATCAACCCTGGCCAGATTGCTGGCCTGAACCATAAGAAAACACGCAGGAACCATGACCGAAGAAAGCAAGACCGAAGCGACCGACGACCTCCGTCAGGAAACCGCCGAGGCCGCCCCCGAAGTGGCCGAACAGGACCGCGTCGCCGCGCTCGAGGCGGAACTCGCCGAAGCCAAGTCCGCGACGCTCTACGCCCGCGCCGAGGCCCAGAACCTGCTCCGCCGCGCGCAGAAAGAGGCCGAGGACGCGCGCAACTATGCCGCGACCGGCTTTGCCCGCGACATCCTCTCGGTCGCCGACAATCTCGGCCGCGCACTCGCCGCAATTCCTGAGGAGCTGCGCGAGGACGACAAGATGAAGGGGCTGATCGTGGGTCTCGAAGCGACCGGGCGCGAACTCGACAGCGTGTTCGCCCGCCACGGCATCTCAAAAATCAGCGCGCTCGGCGAAGCACTCGACCCCAACCGCCATCAGGCCATGATGGAGATGCCCAGCGCCGACGCCGAACCCGGTACGATCGTCCAGGAAATCCAGTCCGGCTACATGATCCGCGACCGTCTGCTCCGCCCCGCACTGGTCGGTGTGGCGAAGAAGCCGGATTGAGCGCAGCTTGTGTTGATCCCCGGTTCGGCTAGTCTTGGCCGAACCGGCTGGAGACGATGATGGGCGCTCAGACCAGAGAAATGACCGCGCATGTCCCGGTCGAACTTGCCGACAAGGTCGATCTCGTCGCTGGCCGGCTCGACCGGTCGAGCGAATGGGTCATGCAACAGGCGCTCGCCGCCTGGGTCGATGTCGAAGAAGAGCGGCATCAGATGACGCTCGAAGCGCTGGCCGAGGTTGATGCGGGCAACACGATCAGCCACGCGGCGATGCTCGCCTGGGCCGAGAGCCTTGGAACCGCCACCCCCTTGCCACGGCCCCGCGTGGGCGAATGAATGTCATCTGGACCGACTCGGCGAGCCTCGACGTCGAGCGGTTGAAGGATCATTTGCTGCCGGTCGATCCCGACGCCGCAGCACGCCTGACCCTGCGACTGGTTACTGCACCCGACCGGCTGCTCGACTTTCCCCGCATCGGCCAACAGCTCGACGGTTACCTCCCACGTGAAGTCCGCCGGATCATCGTTGGCAACTACGAACTACGCTACGAAATCCGCGACGATATGATCTTCGTCCTGCGTGTCTGGCATTGCCGCGAGAATCGCAGCGCCGCGCGGGATGATTGAGTAGCGCCCGCCCCACATCTCCCCTATCTCCCCCTCATGTCCGGCCGCTTTGACTCCATCCCCCACCGCCGCGCGATCGTCGACCGGCGGGCGCTGGCGGACGATCTTGCCGCGCTCGATGCCCCCGAACCGATGCGGCTGCGTCAGGCCGCAGCGCTGCGGCTCAAGCAAGCGCTCGAAGAGGGCCGCGCGGAAATCGCCCGCCGCCTGATCGACCACCCGGCCAAGGGGCATGAAAGCGCGGCGAGCGGCGCGTTCCTGATGGATCAGCTGCTGCGCACCTTGTGGGACTTCACCCTCGCGCGGCTCTACCCCAACAGCAACCCGACCGCGTCCGAACGCATGGCGCTGATCGCGGTCGGCGGTTACGGGCGCGGCGAAATGGCGCCGCACAGCGATGTCGATATCGGCTTCATCACCCCGTGGAAGCAGACCGGGTGGAGCGAGCAGGTCATCGAATCGATGCTCTATTCGCTGTGGGACATGGGGCTGAAGGTCGGCCACAGCTCGCGCTCGCTCGACGAAATGGTGCGGGAGGCGCGCGGCGACATCACCGTGCGCACGGCGCTGCTCGAAGCCCGCTATATCTGGGGCGATACCGACCTCTATGACGAGGCCGCAGCGCGCTTCAAGGCCGAGATCCAGAACGGCAGCGCGCGCGACTTCATCGCGCAAAAGCTCGCCGAGCGTGACGAACGCCACCGCAAGATGGGCGACAGCCGCTATGTCGTCGAGCCGAACGTCAAGGAGGGCAAGGGCGGCCTGCGCGACCTCCACACGCTGTTCTGGATCGGCAAATATGCCCATGGCGTGCGCGAACCCGCCGATCTGGTCGAAGTCGGGCTGCTCACCAAACTCGAATATCGCCAGTTCCGCCGTGCCGAGAATTTCCTGTGGGCGGTGCGCTGCCACCTCCACAATCTTTCAGGGCGCGGCGAGGACCGCCTGACCTTCGACTATCAGCGCGAGATCGCGGAGCGGATGCGCTACGCCGACCGCCCGGGCAAGTCGAAGGTCGAGCGCTTCATGCACTTCTACTTCCTCCAGGCGAAGATGGTCGGCGACCTGACCGGCGTCTTCCTCGCGCATCTGGACGAGAAGTTCGCCGCGCGCGGCAGCCGCTTCGGCCTGCCCCGCATCCGCCGGTCCCCACGCAAGCTCAAGGGCTTCGTCCTAGATCGCGGCCGCCTCGCGCTTCCGAACGACGATTTCTTCCGCGAAGACCCGGTACGCCTGGTCGAGCTGTTCCAGCTCGCCGACCTGCACAAGCTCGAAGTCCATCCGCTCGCGATGCGCGCCGCCAATCGCGATGCCAAGCTGATCGCCGACTGGCGCGACGACCCGCGCGCCAATGCGCTGTTCATGGACGTGCTGACGTCGCCACGCGATCCCGAAACCGTGCTGCGCTGGATGAACGAAGCCGGGGTGTTCGGCCAGTTCGTGCCGGACTTCGGCCGCGTCGTCGCGCAGATGCAGTTCGACATGTACCACCATTTCACGGTGGACGAACACACGATCCGCGCGGTCGGCCTGCTCAACCGCATCGAAAAGGGCGACCTCAAGGAGGATCACCCGCTCGCCAGCGGCATCCTCGATCAGGTTGCCTCGCGCCGCGCGCTCTATGTCTCCGTCCTGCTGCACGACATCGCCAAGGGGCGCGGCGGCGACCATAGCGTGATCGGCGCGGAAATCGCGCTCAAGCTCTGCCCGCGCTTCGGCCTGACCGCGGCGGAGACCGAGACGGTATCCTGGCTCGTCCGCTACCATCTGCTGATGTCCGCCACCGCGTTCAAGCGCGACCTCAGCGATTTCAAGACGATCCTCGACTTCACCGCCGTGGTGCAATCGCCCCAGCGGCTGATGATGCTGCTGATCCTCACCGTGGTCGATATCCGCGCGGTCGGCCCCGGCGTGTGGAATGGGTGGAAGCGGCAGCTGCTCACCAACCTCTTCGACAGCGCCGAGGAAGTGCTGCGCCTCGGCCACAAGCAAAAGGGCCGCAGTGAGCGGATCGCCGCGAAACAGGCGGCGCTGGGCGATGCCCTTGGCGCAGATGTCGGCGATTTCGTCCGCCGCCTCGCCGACCCCTATTGGGTGGCCGAGCCCGAGGATGTGATCGAGCGCAACGCCCGCTTCATCGCGCGCGCCGGCGACGCGCAATTGTCGGTCGAGGCAACGGTCTATCCCGATCGCGGCGCGACGCTCGTTACCGTCTATGCCGCCGATCATGCCGGCCTGTTCTACCGCATCGCCGGCGCGATCCATGCGGCGGGCGGCAACATTATCGACGCGCGCATCCACACCACGCGCGACGGCATGGCGCTCGACAATTTCCTGGTTCAGGACCCGCTCGGCCGCCCGTTCGATGATCCAGGGCAACTCGCCCGCATCGAAACCGGCATTGCCGAGGCGCTGGCCAACCGCGCCAAGCTCACCGAACGCCTCGCCGCCAAGCCGCTCCCCCGCCTGCGCGCCGACGCTTTCACGATCGAACCCAACGTGCTGATCGACAACAAGGCATCGAACCGCTTCACCGTGATCGAGGTGCAGGCGCGCGACCGCCCGGCTTTGCTCCATCACCTCGCTTATGCGCTGTTCCAGTCGAAGGTGACGATCCACAGCGCCCATGTCGCCACCTATGGCGAGCGCGCGGTCGATACCTTCTATGTGACCGACCTGACCGGCGACAAGATCAACGCGGTGCTCCGCCTCAAATCGCTCGAACGCCGCCTGCTCGACGCGACTGCGGGCCAGGGCGAATTCGCGAGCGCTGCGTAGTGCGCAGCTTCGCCCTTCTCGCCAGCCTCGCGGCGCTGACCACGGCCTGCGCGACGACGCCCCCGCCCGCCCCGAGTGAGATGGCAGAGGTGGTCGGGAGGCTTGAGAATCTCAGCTACGAATCGAACGGCGACCCCGACGACCTGCTCGGACACGGCACGATCACGGCACGGCTGCATGTCTCCCGCATCATCCACGGTCGCCTGTCAGGGCGCGTGATCGACGTCAGGTATTTCGAACATAGCTACATCAGCGACCAGAAGCCGGTCCGCTTTCGGGTCAAGCGTATGCCCGAAGGCCATTATATCGTCTGCACGCCCCCCGGCATGACCGGCTTCAAGTGCAGGCCTTAGTTAAAAGCGCGCGGTCGGAGGCCGCCGAGGTGACCGAACTGACGGCCAACAGATCAGTGGGTTGCGACACATGTTAAAGTGAGTTAGTTCGGCAACACACTTAAGGTCGACATTTCTCATGCACAGCCACGCACTCGACGTCACATCAGAAGCCCCCGTCCGTTCGGGATGGCTCGCCACCTTCCGCAACCGCTGGGTCCGGGGCGCAGCCGCGCTGGCATCGCTCGCGTTCGGCGTCTTCATCACGCTCAGCATCTGGGCCGAACCCGGCTCCCCGGTCGTCGTCGACGGCAGCAAGCTGGTGGCGAGCAGTCGCCTGCATCAGGTTCTGAACGACCCCTCGCTCGCCACGCGCGAAGGCAACCCCAGCGTCGGCGCACGCTTTACCGACAAGTCCGGCCACAGCTGCCACCTCTTCGCCCAGGGCACGGTCAATGGCACGATCTGCCAGATTGAGGGCGACTGGCGCGTGACCGAAGTGCGCCAGCGCTGATACTGGCCAGCCGCGCCGGGAACGCATAGACTGGCCCTCCAACCGCGAGGAGCAGGATATGGGCGTACTCGGCATGGGCGGGCTGTTCTTCCGGGCGCAGGACCCCGAAGCGCTGAACACATGGTATCGCGAACATCTCGGAATCGGCGCCGGCTGCGTTGCCGAGGATAGCGGGGGCGAGGTCAATGAATGGACCTGGCATACGCAAGGCGGCCCGATGGTGTTCGCCCCGTTCAAACAGGCAACCGACTATTTCGCCGCGGACAAGCAATTCATGATCAACCTGCGCGTCCGCGATCTCGAAGGGATGCTGGAACAGCTCAACGCGGCGGGGATCGACATCATTACCAAGGATGAATGGGATTCGCCGGAGGTCGGCAAGTTCGCCCGCATCCACGATCCCGAAGGCAACGCCATAGAACTGTGGGAGCCGCCGGCATGACCGCAGTCTGGATCGCGCTCGGCGCGGTTGCGATCGCGCTGATGACGGTATTCATCTCGCTCAACGCGGCGAAGGAAGCCAAGCGCAAGAAGGACAATGGCGACGGCGGCGCACTCATCGCCAGCGACACCGATCGCAACGACCCTGACTGCGGCAGCGACAGCGGCGGAGACGGCGGCGGCGGAGACTAAAAAATCCTCCCCGGAACGGGGAGGTGGCAGCGCGAAGCGCTGACGGAGGGGGCCCTCCGCGAGGGGATGCGCCTACCTCGGGCCCCCTCCACCACCGCCTTCGGCGGCGGTCCCCCTCCCCGTTCCGGGGAGGATTTGCATACCCCTATCGTCAGCCCG
>JBHYGP010000044.1:0-6576 GCA_051858935.1 Sphingomonas sp. | reverse complement strand
CCCGCCGCGCAATAATCCGTCAGCGGGCTTTGCAGCGGCGTTTTTCCCGCTAGGGTCGCCGCCTGTCAGGCAAAGGGGCGGGGATGAATCGGACGGACGAACGCAGCGGTATCGGCATGCTGATCGCGCAACTGGCGCTGATCGGCGCGCTGGCGAGCCTGATGCTGCCCTGGCTGTCGGTGGCATTGCCCGGCGCGGCGCCGGTGATCGGGCGCGGGATCGACCTGGCGATGGGGGTGCGCGGCGCGGGCGTGTCGCTCGCGCCGTCGATGACGTTCAACATCGCGCTGTTCATCATTGTCGCGTCGCTGGGCCTCAGCGTATTTTGGCGTAAGCACGGCGGCGCTTCGATGCTGGTCGCGGGAAGCGTAGTTGCGCTGGCGCTGGTGCTGATCGCGGCGATCTACACGCTCTATTCGCCGCCCAAGGCGTTGCGCGATCTGGGCGTGGTGCTGGCGCCGTCATGGGGGCTGTTCGCCGGATGCGGGCTGTTGGCGGTTGCCTTTTTCGCCGCGCGCAGTGCCGCCCCGGCGCAGTGGCGCGAGGAGCTGCCGGATAGCGTCCGCCCCTATTTCGAGACCGCGCCGCTCGCCGCGCTCGCGCTCGGCCTGTCGTCAGGCTTTCCCTATGCGATGATCGGCGCGACGCTGACCTCGCGGCTGGCGCAGGAGGGGATCACCAAGTCGACGATCACGGCGTTCACGCTCGCGATCCTGGTCTATAACCTCAAATGGCTATGGGCGTGGGTCGTCGACGGGGTGCAGATTCCCGTGCTGGGCAAGCTGGGGCAGCGCGTGTCGTGGCTGATCGTGTCGGCAGGGCTCGTGATGGCGGCGGTGACCAACCTGGCGCTGACCCCGCCCGATGCGACCAACATCATGCCGATGGTGATTGCGGCGGTGCTGGTCGGCATTGCCGGTGCGACCTACGACATCGTGATCGACGGATACCGGATCGAGATCCTTGAGCCGCGGCAGTTGGGCGTCGGGTCGGGCATGTCGCAATATGGCTGGCGGATCGGATCGGCGGGCGCGGGTGCGCTGGCGCTGGTGATCGCGGCGCGGATGGGGTGGGAGGCGGCCTATATCGCGTGCGGCCTGTTCGCGCTGCCCGCAGCGATCGCGGGGATCATCGTCGGTGAGCCCAAGCGCCACCGCGAACCGGCAGAGCGCAAAGGGTTTGCGCAGGTCGCCAGGTCGATCTGGGGGCCGTTCGCGCAATTCTTCACGCGCGAGGGCGCGCTTGTCGTGCTGCTGTTCATCCTCGTCCACAAGCTGGGCGATACGCTGAGCCAGCTGACCGTGCGGCTGTTGTTCGACGATCTGGGTTTCACCAACGACGAGATCGCCTTTTACGATGTCGGGCTTGGTTTCCTCGCCTTCATGATCGGCATTTTCGTGGGGGGCGCGCTCTATGCCAAGATCGGGATGAAGCGGTCGGTGCTGATCGCCCTGATCTTGATGGCGGTTTCGAACTTCAGCTTTGCCGGACTTGCCGCGATCGGCCATTCGAACCTGGCGATGGCCGGAGCGATGGCGTTCGAGAATTTTGCCAGTGGCCTGGGCGGCGTGGTCGTCGTCGCCTATTTCTCCGCGCTCACCGATTTGCGCTACACCGCCGCGCAATATGCGCTGATCTCGGCGGCGGCGAGCATTGTCGGGCGGTTCATCACCGGCACCACCGCGGGGTCGATGATCGAGTCGATGGGCTATGTGAACTTTTACATCTTCACCGGGGTGATCGCGCTGCCGGGCGTCGCGATCTTCTGGTGGATGATCCGCACGGGGCTGGTCGACAAGTCGATCGGCAATGCCGGGACTGAGGGCGCGGGCGACGCGCGGGCCGATGGTGAGGTCGAGGCCCCGGTGGTGCGGACCTAAACCTCCACGGGCATCCCGGCGTCGGCGAAGGCGTTGGCGAGGGCGTGGGCCGTCGCCAGCACGCCGTCGACGCGGCGGATGCCGAGCAGGTCGCCTAGCAGGAGACGGGCGCGTTCGCTGTCGCGTTCGATACTGGCGACCACTTCGATCAGTGCGCCCTCCGACGCGGTCATGCGCGCGCAGCACCATGGCGCGATCTGGATCGGACCGGCGCTGGCCGCCGACATCTCTGCCATCAGTGTCCGCAGCAGCAGCAGCGGGCGGCGGAACTCCTTGCCGAATGCGGTGATGAAGGCGTGGGCGGTGGCCGCGTCATTGAGGCCGTGCGCGCCGAGCTGACGGATGCCGAACAGCAACAGGCGCGCGGCGGGGTCTTCCGGCTGGACGCGGGGCAGGGCGTTGCCGAGCGTCTCGGCGGTGATGGGGCGGGCGGGTGTGTGGCGCAACGGGGCGACTCCTTGCTCAGGAGCGCCAGTCTGCCATTCTTCTATTGATAGTCAATCGCAATAAGAGTCAGTCGGGGAGTTCGTCGTTTTCCCGGAGCACTTCGCCCGCGAGATAGAGCGAGCCGAGGATCAGGACGAGCGGGGCGTTGGCGGTTTGCAGTGCGGCGAGCGCGGTTGGGACATCGGGCGCGATCCCGGTCGTGGTGATGCCGAGCGCGCGGGCGGTGGCGGCGAGGTCCGCCGGGTCGTGATGCGCGTGGCCGGGGACCGGGACCGCAGTGAAGCTGGCGGCGAGCGGGGCGAAGGGGGCGAGCAGGCCGGTCGCGTCCTTGTTCGACAACATGCCGAGGATCAGGTGCGCGGGGCGGCCGTTTGCGACCTGCGCCAGCGTGGCGCTGACCGACTGGGCGGCGGCTTCGTTATGGCCGCCGTCGAGCCAGATTTCGGCTCCGGCGGGCAGGCGCGCGTGGAGCGGGCCTGGGGTCAGTAGCTGCATCCGCGCGGGCCAGCGGGCGATGGTGGCGGCGCTGGCGAAGGCGCTGTCGGGGATCGTCAGCGTGCGCTGGTGGCGCAGCGTGGCAATGGCGAGCGCGAGGTTGGCGGGCTGGTGCGGCCCGGCGAGGGTGGGCAGCGGGGTCGCGACCTCGCCCTGTGCGTCGCGATAGATCAGGCGATCGGGGGTGACGGTGAAGTCCCATGCGGTGCCGCGCGCGTGGACCGGGGCGTTTGCTGCGGCGGCGACCTCCGCGATGCGCGCGGTGACGCTGTCGCCATAGGACATGGTGACGAGCGGGAAGCCGGGCTTGGCGATGCCGGCCTTTTCCCCGGCAATGGCTTCGGCGGTGTCGCCGAGGAACGCCTGATGATCGATGCCGAGCTGGGCGATGGCGCAGGCGGCGGGGGCGGGGATGACGTTGGTGGCATCGAGGCGGCCGCCGAGGCCAACCTCGATGATGCACGCGTCCGCCGGGGTGCGGGCGAAGGCGAGGAAGGCGGCGGCGGTGGTGACCTCAAAAAAGCTGGCGCCGATGTCTCCCCCGGCGTCGAGCACCTGTTCGAGCAGGGTGGCGAGGGTGGCGTCGTCGATCAACTGACCGGCAAGGCGAATGCGCTCGTTGAAGCGCACCAGATGCGGGCTGGAATAGACATGCGCGGTGAGGCCCGCGGCCTCGACTGCAGCGCGCAGGAAGGCGCAGGTGGACCCCTTGCCGTTGGTCCCCGCGACATGGAGCACGGATTGCCGAGCCGGTCGAGCAGCGCGGTGATGCGGCTGAGG
Organism: Sphingomonas sp.; assembly: GCA_051858935.1. Classification (GTDB taxonomy): domain Bacteria; phylum Pseudomonadota; class Alphaproteobacteria; order Sphingomonadales; family Sphingomonadaceae; genus Sphingomonas. The sequence continues at coordinate 2,974 of JBHYGP010000044.1, read as the reverse complement.
CCGAGGACATCGGCACCGGGTCCGAGCGCCCAGAGACGGTCGAGCTGGCGTTGGACGGCGGGGTGGGAGGAGGTCGCGTGGTCGGGCATCGCGGGGGTGTATAGCGGGTGTGGGGGCGGTGGGGAGGGGGTGTGTTGGTGCGCCCCTATCAGAGCTAATCAGCCTTGCGTCGCAAGACGCGCGGCTGGTCTCCGACTTGTCAAACAAGCGGTGCTTTGGCCCTAGCGCTTCCCACATATGCTAGACGTTCATGTGAAACCGGCATATAACGTGTAAGAATCACGTAACGTAAAATGCTATTTTCACGTAGGAGAAGTGGAATGGATTTCCGTGCGCCCTTTGAGGCAGGTCAGCAAAATGCCAAGGCAATAGAATATCTTACAAAGAACTTGAGGGACCCGGCGGGCGGGCGAACGGCAGTCGAAGACCTGATCAGGGAACTTGGAAACGCCGTTTACGCCTTTCCAGATTGGCACCCAATCCTGACGATCCCACCGGCAAGAACGTCGCATCAAGTTACGTCGATTTCTCAGGTGGACGCCTACAAGCGCGCGGATCACACGGTTGAATTCGTGCGGGGCTTCGTCACTTGTCCCTATTCGGAAAAGGACGCAGACTCGCTGGTTGAAGCGGTGGCAGGGCTACCCGGCCTTTACGCGAGCCGCCTTAACTTCCCCCTTTATGCCGACGATGCGCATCCCGTTGTGGTGCAGGCCTACGAAGTAGAATTGGAGGCGGACGGGACGATACGTAGTCGCGATGCTCTGGCATGGTTCGTCCAACAGATCGTTAAGAATGCACGGCATGCGCAAGTGGCCGAAACTTGGTGGAATATGCGGGCATACATTCTGGGGCGGCCTAGCGGTAAGCGTTCATCGCTCTTTGTGAACCAGCACACCGGCGTTCACATGCGAAAGATACTTGAGGCCCTGAACAATAGCGGAATGTATGGACCGGTGAAGGAAGAGTCATTGGACATGCTGCCGCAGAAGAAGCGCGATATCATCAACGAGACGCTTATCAGAGCTGCTGTATCGAGCTGGGATAATACCAGTAAGAATTTCACTTTCGAGCTGCGCGGCGAAACGTGCAAAGCTGCGATCCGCGATACATGGGATGACGGAACGGAACTGTCGATTCGGGTGGAGATCGGTGAGGGCGACGTGTCTGTGTCGGGATTCTACTACCCGGAGGGCAGCAAGATCACATTCCTCGAACCGCGCGGGAAGCGGGCCGTCGCGGAAATGTTTGTCTAGCAGAAGGGCTAGCCTTGAGGCGCTCTAAAGCCCCTCCCCTTCAGGGGAGGGGTTGGGGTGGGGCAGTCTTGGCATCGTCGGGCCACCTGTCGGGAAGTGCGTCCAGCTTTAACAGGATCGCCTGAAGCACGCCTTCGATGTTCTCCTGCACCTCGGCGTTGGTGAAGCGGAGCGTCGTGAAGCCGGAGCGGAGGAAGAAGATGTCGCGCGCTTCGTCGCGGTCGGCGCGGTGGGTGTCGCCGTCGAGTTCGACGACCAGGCCTTTGGCCGGGCAGAAGAAGTCGGCGATATAGGGCGCGAACTTATGCTGGCGGCGGAACTTGTGGCCGCCGAGCTGGCGGTTGGAGAGGTGGCGCCAGAGGCGTGTTTCGTATTCGGTGGGGTTGCGGCGGTTTTGGCGGGCGAAAGCTGTGAGGTCGGTTTCCGTTGCCATGACTGCCCCACCCCAACCCCTCCCCTGAAGGGGAGGGGCTTAAGAAGATTACGCCGCGGCCTTTTCCTCCACCAGCAGGCCGATCAGGGCGCCGAGCTTGTCGCGCAATTCCTTGCGGTGGACGACCATGTCGATCAGGCCGTGGTCGAGATAATATTCACTGGTCTGGAAATCGTCGGGCAGCTTTTCGCGGATCGTGCTTTCGATCACGCGGCGGCCGGTGAAGGCGAGGGTGGCCTTGGGCTCGGCGATCTGGACGTCGCCGAGCATGGCATAGGCGGCCATCACGCCGCCTGAGGTCGGGTCGGTCAGCACGACGATATAGGGCAGGCCGGCGTCGTGGAGCATCGAGATGGCGACGGTGGTGCGCGGCATCTGCATGAGGGACAGGATACCCTCCTGCATGCGCGCGCCGCCGCTGGCGGTGAAGACGATGTAGGGCGCGCGGGCGCCGATCGCGGCCTCGACCCCGGCGATGAAGGCTTCGCCGACCGCCTGACCCATCGATCCGCCCATGAAGGCGAAATCCTGCACGCCGATCACCGCGCGCTGGCCGAGGATGGTGCCGGATGCGTTGAGGAATGCGTCCTGCTCGCCGGTGCTGGCGCGGGCGGCCTTGATCCGGGCGGGATAGGGTTTCTGGTCGCGGAATTTGAGCGGGTCTTCGGCGACCTTGGGGTTGGCGATCAGCGTGTAGCCGGGGTCGAACAGCTGATCGAAGCGCGCGTGCGCCCCGATCCGCTCATGATGGTCGCAGATCGGGCAGACCGACTGGTTTTCCTGGAGTTCCTTGACGAACACCATCTGCCCGCACCCCTTGCACTTGTGCCAGAGATTGTCGGGCGATTCCGCCTTGTTGGGGATGACGAGCGAGATCGCGTTGCGGACGCGGGTGAGCCAGCTCATGCGGCGGTTTCCTTGCGTGCTGCGGCCAGCGCGGCCGACAGGGATTGAATATAGGTGCGGACGGCGGCGGGGGCGTTGGTGCCTTCCGCCGCGATGATGTCGATGATTGCCGAACCGACGACGACGCCATCGGCGACGCGGCCGATTGCGGCGGCTTGTTCGGGCGTGCGGACGCCAAAGCCGACCGCGACGGGCAGGTCGGTTGCGGCTTTGAGGCGGGCGACGGCGGCTTCGATGCTGTCCTGTGCCGCCTGCTGCTTGCCGGTGATCCCGGCGACCGAGACGTAATAGAGGAACCCGCTCGCGCCATCGAGCACGGCGGGCAGGCGCGCGGCGTCGGTGGTGGGGGTGGCGAGGCGGATCGTGGCGATGCCGTGCG
>JBHYGP010000043.1:0-6609 GCA_051858935.1 Sphingomonas sp. | reverse complement strand
GATCGGACATGAATGTCGCGGGCGGCAAGAGCGCGAGCGAACTGGTCGCCTCGCTCAACGAAGAGGGCTGGTGGCCGACCCAGCTCAAGGCGATCAGCCACCCCTATCGCGGCCCCGGACCGACGGAGGTCGCGGCCGGCGATTTCCGATCGACCAATGTCGGCGATACCAGCGACACGTCGCCGTTCGACGTCAAGGACGGGCCGATCGGGATTTCGACCGGCACCTATATCGATCACATGGTCACGCTGATCGGGGCGCTGCGCAGCGGTTCCTAGGTTGGGTCGACGACCAGGCGGCAGTTGCGCAGTTCGTAACCCGCGACCAGCGGGTTCCAGCCGACATCGGGCGCGCGCTCCAGTTTCAGGCCGGGGATACGCAGCAACCGGTCGAGGAACACGGCGGATTCGTGCAGCGCGACCCCGGCACCGGGGCAGCGATGCTCGCCATCGCCGAATGCCAGGCCCGGGCCGGTGACCCGCGGCGCGCGCACGCGCTCCGGGTCGAGCGCGTGCGGGCAGGTGCCGACCGCAGTCGCGTCGCCATTGGCCGCGCGGATGTCGAGCGCGACGGTGCCGCCCTCGACATGGCGGTAGAGCGTGCCGACCACGGGTTCGAGCCGCAGGATCTCCTCAAGGATCGCGATCTGGCCATCGGCGTCGGCGGCGAGGAACTGGGTGCGCAGTTCGGGCCGTTCGAGCAGATGCCAGCCAGCCATGGTGATGAACTCACGCGTCGTCACCATCCCCGCTGCGCCATAGGTGAAGCATTCGGTGAGGATGTCGAGCGGGCTATAGCCCTCGCTCAACAGGTGCGAGATGACGTCCTCACGCGGCGCGGCACGGCGCGCGGCAATCGCGGGCTTTACGTCCATCGCGTAGAAGCGGCGCATGCGCCACTGTCCGAGCAGGAAGCTCATGATCTCGGCGAATTTGCCGCGCCCGGTCTGGAACGCGGTGCTGAAAAAGGAATCGAGCCGGCGACTCATGCCGTCGATGTCGCTTTCGGTCAGGCCGACAATCTCGGCTGCCACGGCAACCGCCATCTCGAGCGAGAGCCGGTCGAGATCGCCGCCGCCATCCTTGATCAGCCGCGCGATCAGCGCGTCGCTGGTCCGCTCCATCAATTCGCGATAGCGGGTCTCGACCACGCGCGGGGTGAAGAAGCGCGCGGTGCCGCTGCGCTGGCGGCGATGCGCCTCGCCATGCAGGAACAGGATCGGCGGGCGCGCGCGACCGCGATAGCGCAGGATCACTTCGGCCTTGAACCCCGCCTGGCGCGCATCGGGATCGCGCAGCACGGCGCGGACCGCATCGAAGCTGGTGACTTCGGGTGCGGCGAGCAGGCCGCCCTGCGCCGCGCTTGCGGACTTGCGGTCGTCGCGCGCATGGTCGATCGGGCATCGGCCCGATGAGGGTTGCAGCTGGGCGGACATGGCGAACTCCGAAATATGATACACTATGGATCATAAGATAGCGAAGCGCGGTGCGGTTTCAAGCGATGCGCGCGTTGTCCGGTCGCGTTCGGCGCTCCGGGCGGCGCTGGTCGAGATGGTCGGCGAGCGGCCCTTTGCCGAGATCAGCGTCGCGGCGCTGACCGAGCGGGCGGGGGTCGGCTATGCGACCTTCTTTCGCCATTATCCCGATCTGTCGGCGGTGCTCGCCGAAGTTGCTGATGGGCTGATCGCCGAGCTGCTGGAGTTATTGGTGCCGCTGCTGCGCGCACGCGACGGGCTGGCGGTGATGCGCGCACTGACCGCCGAAGTGGCGGCGCGGCGGCAGCTCGCCCATGCGCTGCTGACCGGGGCGGGGGATTCGATGCGGCAGACGATTACGCAGCGCGCGATCGATCAGGCGATGGCCGCGCCGACTGATACGCCCGGCGGGCTGCCGCGCGAGCTGGCGGTGACGCATCTGGTCGGCGCGACGCTGACGATCCTGACCTGGTGGCTCGACCGCGCGCCGGAGACGGCGGCGGATGATGTCGCCGCGATGCTCGACCGGCTGGTGCTGGCGCCAGTCCTGGTCGCTCAGGTTCCCGGCTGAATATAGGGGATGCGGGCGAACAGCTCGCGCTGCCATTGGCGCGGGTCGTTTTCGACGCGGCTGGTGGCGTCGAAGATCATTGTCTGCCGCTCGGGCAGGGTGTGCCGGGGCCAATCGGGCACACCTGCGCCATTGGGATTGCCGGTGGCGGCGAGGTTGACGAAGGCGCGCTGCATTGCCGCCGAGACAGCCTGCGCGCCCGGCCCGGTGCCCGACACCGTCCCCTCCGCGCCGATCGTGCCGAACACCAGCGGGATGTCGTGCGTATGCGCAGCGCCGCGTTCGGGCGCGATGGGGGACTGGAAATCGAGCTGATAGACAAAGGCGGGGACGCCGGCCCTCGCCCGTTCCTCCGCCTCGATCACCTGTCCGCGCCAGCTGCGCCCGGCGGTGGTGCTGGCGTAGAAGATGTCCTGCGCGCTCCATTCGGGGAACTGGCGGCGATATTCGGCGACGACCCATTCGGGGTGGGCGTCGATGCGCAGTTGCGGGGTGATGCGTTCGGCGAGGTTGGACCAGTCGAGCGTGCGCACCGCCGCGCTTTTCGGGTCGATGAAGGCGCGAGTCTCGTCCTTGGTATTGCCGAGGATCATCGGGATGCCGTTGCCCAGCGGATTGGCGTCGGGCCAGAAGGGGTGGCGGGCCAGCCACTTCATGTCGAGCACCGGCCCCATATAGACCCCGCCGCCAAGGATCGGGTCTTCGGCGGACAGCCCCTCGATCAACCGCTGCACGGGCATGTCGATCAGGTCGCCGGGGGTTGCGCCGAGTTTCGCGAGCAGGGCCTTGGCGCGCGCGGTAGCGTTCAATGGTCCGCTGGCGGTGACCTGCTGTCCGCTCATCGTCGCGGCGCTGTGGAACAGGCCCTTGGCGGCGGGCATCCCCATCAGCGTCGCGATCTTCGCGCCGCCGCCGGACTGGCCGAACACCATCACGCGATTGGGGTCGCCGCCAAAGCCGATGATATTGTCGCGCACCCATTGCAGCGCGAGGATCAGGTCGAGCTGGCCGATATTGCCGCTGTCGGGGAAACGTGGGTCGAGTCGGGCGAGGTAGAGATAGCCGAGTGCGTTGAGCCGGTGGTTTACCGTGACGACGACGACATCGCCCCGTTCCGCCAGCCTCGCGCCGAACACCTGTGGCTCGATGACGGTGCCGTTGGAGTAAGCGCCGCCGTGGAAATAGACCATCACCGGGCGGCGCGCGTTCGGGTTGGCTTGCGGGGTCCAGACGTTAAGGAACAGGCAGTCCTCGGCCTGATTGGGCAGGTTGCTGCGCTGCGGGCAGTTTACCGCGAAGTCGGTCGTGCGGATCGTGTCGCGGAGGCGGGCCGGGGCGGTGGCAGGCTGGAAACGGGTGCGGCTGGTGTCGTTGCCGTAGCGGATGCCGAGAAAGGCCTGCGTCGCGCCATCGACCTTACCCTGCCAGCGACCACTGGTGCCGGTGGCGACGGGATCGCCCTTGGCGAACGCGGCGGAGGGGAGGGCGGACAGCGCCGCGCCTGCGCCCAACAGCGTCCGCCGGCCAATCACCGACGCACGTCCAGTCCGCCTTCCAAAAAAGCGTCGATGTCGCGCTGGCCGAACAGGCTGGCGTCGCCCGGCAGCGAATGTTTGAGGCAGGTGAGCGCGAGGCCAGAGGCGACGGTCGCCTCCAGATCCTGTCCCGACAGCACGCCGTGCAGGATGCCCGCTGCGAACGCATCGCCGCCGCCGATGCGGTCGACGATGCCCGCCACGACGATCTCGTCGGTCTGATAGCCGCGCTCGCGCGTGTCGACGCGGGCGGCGATGCGATGAGTGTCGGCGTCGTCGACATGGCGAGCGGTCGAGGCGATGCGCTGAAGATTGGGGAAGGCGGCGAACGCGGCTTCGGCAGCCTCACGGCGGCGGTCGGGGCCGTCACCCGAAAAGGTCTGGCCGAGCAGCAGCGAGACGTCGCGATGGTTGCCGAACATCGTGTCGGCAAGGCTGACCAGCTGCGTCAGAACGCCCCGCGGATCGCTGTCCCATGCTTCCCACAGGCGTGCGCGGTAATTGCCGTCGAAGCTGATCGCGACGCCCATCTCCTTGGCGGTCTTTGCTGCGGCAATTGCTGCAGCCGCCGTCGCCGGGCCGAGCGCGGGCGTGATGCCCGAAAGGTGCAGCATCGACGCACCGTCGAGAATGCTGCGCCAGTCAAAGGTGTCGGCGGGCGCGGTGGCAAAGCTCGATGCGGCGCGGTCATAGACGATGTCCGACGCGCGCAACCCGGCGCCGACCGAGAGGAAGTAGAGTCCCATGCGCCCGTCGCGCAGCTGGACATTGCGCGTATCGACGCCCTGCCCGCGCACGAAACGGATCGCGGCCTGACCCAGCGGATTGTCCGGCACGGCGCTGACCATCGCAACGTCATGGCCGAGATTCGCCAGGCCGATCCCGACATTGGCCTCCGCGCCGCCGACATGGACGTCGAGGCTGCCGGTCTGCATCAGCAGCTCGCGCCCCGGAGCGGTCAGGCGGAGCAGCAACTCCCCGAAACAGACGATACGGCCGGCCATGATGTCTCCTCAGCTAAACCGGCGTCAGCGCGCCAGCCAGCCGCCGTCTACCGCGAGGATGTGGCCCTGCACATAGTCCGATGCGCGCGAGGCGAGGAAAACCGCTGCGCCGCCCAGATCCGCCGGGTCGCCCCAGCGGCCTGCAGGGATGCGCTCCATGATCTGGCGGTTGCGCGTCTCGTCCTTTTGCAGCGCGTCGGTGTTGTTGGTGGCGATGTAGCCCGGCGCGATGGCGTTGACGGTGATGCCTTTGCCCGCCCATTCGTTCGCCAGCAGCTTGGTCAGCCCGCCGACGCCGCTTTTCGACGCGGTATAGCTTGGTACGCGGATGCCGCCCTGAAAGGTCAGCATCGAGGCGATGTTGATAATCTTGCCGCCGCCGTTCGGGATCATGTGGCGCGCGGCCGCTTGGCACAGGAAGAACACCGACTTCAAATTGGTGTCCACTACCGCGTCCCAGTCTTCCTCGGTGAAGTCGACGCTGTCGTTGCGGCGGATGATGCCGGCATTGTTGACGAGGATGTGCAAGCCGCCGAGCTTGTCCACAGTTTCGTCCACAATCCTGCCCACAGGCTCGATCGTCGAGAGGTCGGCGCTGATGATCTCTGCCTTGCGGCCGAGCTCGCGGACTTTTGCCACCGTTTCGGTGGCGGCGGAGCGACCGACGGCGGCGATGTCCGCCCCAGCCTGTGCCAGCGCGAGCGCGATGCCCTGACCGATGCCGGTGTTCGCGCCGGTGACGACCGCGACGCGGCCGGTGAGATCGAAGGGATTCATGGGTAACCTCGTCCTTGGGCCTTACGCCAGCTGGCAGATGTCCAGCACGTTCATGTCGGTATAGTCCTGATTCTCGCCCGCCATCGCCCAGATGAAGGCATAGGATTTGGTCCCCGCGCCCATATGGATCGACCAGGGCGGGCTGATCACCGCTTCCTCATTCTGCATCACGATGTGGCGGGTTGCCTCGCCCTCACCCATGAAGTGCATCACGCGGTCGGTGTCGGCATTGTCGAGTTCGAAGTAGAAATAGATCTCGCTGCGACGCTCATGGATGTGCGGGGGCATGGTGTTCCACACGCTGCCTTCCTTGAGCACGGTCAGCCCCATCACCAGCTGCGCGCTGTCGCACACGCCGGGGATCACCAGCTGATAGATCGAGCGTTCGTTCGATTCGGCCAGGCTGCCGCGATCGAGCCGGTTGGCGTCGGCAATCCCCAGCTGGCGCGTCGTGAAGGCGCGATGGGAGGGGCAGGAGACGAGGTAGAAGCGCGCGCCTTCGCCAGAGAAATGCACGTCCGCCGCGCCCATCGTCACGTACAGGCAATCCTTGTTGCCCAGCGTGAACGACTCGCCATCGACGGTGACGGTGCCCGCGACCGCGCCAACATTGACGATCCCTAGTTCGCGCCGCTCAAGGAACGGGTGGCCCGCTGCGGAGGGTGGCTCGGTCTGGTCGGGCAGTTTGACCGCGCCCGACCCGACCAGCACCCCGCCGATCACCATGCGATCGGCATGGGTGTAGTTGAGGACGCATTCGCCTTCACGGAACAGGTCCGTGATCAGATAGCGGTCGCGCAGCTCGTCGTTCGACACGCACTCCATCATGTCGGGATGCGTGGCGTAATAGGTGCGGTCGAACATGGACTCTCCGTTCAGCGCGGGTGCGGATGCGATCAGGCGAGCGCGGGTTCTGCGGTGACACTCTTGAGATAGTCGGCGATCGCCGCATCCTGGCAGTTCGGGTAGAACAGCTCGGCGAACTTCTCACCCGCGATCGCCTTGCGCAGCAGGTCCTGATCGACATTCTTCAGCGTCGTCAGCATGTCGTTGCAGCTGGCGGCCTTGAGGTCCTTGAGGATGCCACGGTTGGTGCGCATGATCTCGGCGCGCTCGTTGGGGTAGCCAAGGCCGCGTTCGCCGTCGAACAGCTTGCGGTACACGTCCTGCAGGTTGAGTTCGGCGGCCCAGCCAAAGCCCTTGGCATAGGGCATCGAGATCGCGTTGCCGTCGTTGATCTGGCCGAAC
>JBHYGP010000042.1:0-6623 GCA_051858935.1 Sphingomonas sp. | reverse complement strand
CGGCCGCTTTAAACTGTTCGGCGAGTGCCTTGGAGGCGTCCTTGTCGAACGGGGCGCGGCCATAGACGACCGTTTCGTCCGCACCTGCCGCCTTGGCCGCAGCCGCCTTCTCGTCGCTCGACACCGCCGCGACGACGCGCGCGCCGAATGCCTTGCCGAGTTCGATCGCCGACAGGCCGATGCCGCCCGCTGCGCCGAGGATGAGCAGCGTGTCGCCCGCCTTCAAATGCCCGCGATCCAGCAGCGCGTGGATGCTGGTGCCATAGGTCATCAGCAGCGCCGCGCCCTGTTCGAAGCTCTTGCTGTCGGGCAGCGGGTAGAGGCGGCGGCGTTCGACCACGACCTTTTCGGCTAGGCCGTTCCAGCCGGTCGATCCGAGCACGCGGTCGCCAAGCTTGAGGTCGGTCACGCCCGCCCCCACCGCCTCCACCACGCCGGCGATCTCGCCGCCCGGCGCGAACGGGCGCGGGGGTTTGAACTGGTATTTGTCCTCGATGATGATCACATCGGGGAAGTTGATCGCACAGGCCTTGACCGCGACCACCACCTCACCGGGTTTCGCCACCGGATCCGGCAGCTCACCCATGGTTAGAGTTTCAGGTCCGCCCACTTCCCTCGACAACAAGGCCCGCATCACCGCTCTCCCTCTTGAGCCAGGGCCGCGCGTCGGCGACCATCGACTCATATTTCGAAATTGCGGTATCTCTTGCCAGTGTCAGCCCGACCTCGTCCAGCCCCTGCATCAGGCAATCGCGGCGGAACGGGTCCATCTCGAAGCTGAAGCGATCCTGGAACGGCGTGGTGACGGTCATCGTTTCGAGGTCGATCGTGACCGGATCGGTCTTTGCCACCTCGATCAGCCGGTCGATCGCCTCCTGCGACAACACCACCGCGACGATGCCGTTCTTGAATGCGTTGCCCGAGAAGATGTCCGAATAGCTCGGCGCGATCACGGCGGTGATGCCCATGTCCTTGAGCGCCCAGGCGGCATGTTCGCGGCTCGACCCGCATCCGAAATTGTCGCCCGCGATCAGGATCGGCGATCCGGCATAGGCGGGATCGTCGAAGATATTGCCCGGCTGCGCGCGCACCGTTTCGAACGCGCCGCGCCCCAACCCTTCGCGGCTGATCGTCTTGAGCCAGTGCGCGGGGATGATGATGTCGGTGTCGATATTCTTGGCGCCCCATGGGTAGGCGCGCCCTTCGACCTTGCGGACGGGGTCCATGTTCAGCTCCAGTTGTGCGACACGCGCGCGAAAACACAGGCCGCGCCGCTGCGCCGCCCGCTCGTTCGCCGACTAAATTTGGGTTGGTCCAGCGCGCTCAGCGCACCGGGGCGACCGCCTGGGCGCTCGCCCGCGCCTCGCCGACGGTGAAGTTGGTGGTCGAATAGACCGCCGCCGCGCCACTCAGGATCGTGCCTGCGATCAATGCCACCAATACGCGCTTCACAGGTCATCCCCCGGTTGAGACCCCCATCAGGTCCCGCACGTCCGTGAGTCTGCCAGTCACCGCCGCCGCCGCCGCCATTGCAGGCGAGACGAGGTGGGTTCGCGCTCCCGGACCCTGCCTTCCTACGAAAATTATGTTGGAAGTGGAAGCACATCGTTCGCCCGGTGGCACCTTGTCGGGGTTCATTGCGAGACACATCGAACAGCCGGGTTCACGCCACTCGAAGCCGGCAGCGGTGAAGATGCGGTCGAGCCCCTCGGCCTCGGCCTGACGCTTGACGAGGCCGGAGCCGGGGACGATCAGCGCCTGACGCACGCCGTCGGCAACCTTGCGCCCGTTCACCACGGCGGCAGCGGCGCGCAGATCCTCGATCCGGCTGTTGGTGCAGCTACCGATGAAGATGTTCTCGACCGGTATGTCCTGCATCCGCGTTCCGGGGGTGAGGCCCATATAGTCGAGCGATTTCTGCGCCGCGACGCGCTTCGACGGATCGGCGAAGCTGTCGGGATCAGGCACCACGCCGGTGATCGGCACGACATCCTCGGGACTGGTGCCCCAGGTGAGCGAGGGGGCGATGTCGCTGCCGTGCAGCGTGACCACGCGATCATAGACCGCACCCGGATCGCTCGGCAGGCTGCGCCACCATGCCAGCGCCTGCTCCCACTGCTCGCCCTTGGGGGCCATCGGGCGGCCCTTGAGATAGGCATAGGTCGTCTCGTCGGGCGCGATCAGGCCGGAGCGCGCGCCCCCCTCGATCGACATGTTGCTGACCGTCAGCCGCCCCTCGACCGACAGGCCGCGGATCACGTCGCCGGTATATTCGACGACATAGCCGGTCCCGCCCGCCGCACCGGTCTTGCCGATGATCGCGAGGATCACGTCCTTGGCACTGACGCCATAGCCGAGCGACCCGTCGACGCGGATTTCCATAGTCTTGGACTGGCTGAGCAGCAGCGTCTGGGTCGCCAGCACATGCTCGACCTCGCTCGTCCCGATGCCGAAGGCGAGCGCGCCGAGCGCGCCATGCGCCGAGGTGTGGCTGTCGCCGCACACCAAGGTTGTGCCCGGCAGCGTGAAGCCCTGTTCCGGCCCGACGACATGGACGATGCCCTGTTCGGGCGACGTCGCACCGAAATAGTCGATGCCGAATTCGGCGACGTTGCGTTCGAGCGCGGCAAGTTGCTGCGCGCTCTCATGGTCCGCGATCGGCAGCCGCTTGCCCGCCGCATCGACCCGCGCGGTGGTGGGCAAATTGTGGTCCGGCACCGCGAGCGTCAGGTCGGGACGGCGCACGCGGCGGTCGGCGGCGCGAAGCCCCTCGAACGCCTGCGGGCTGGTCACCTCATGGACGAGGTGGCGGTCGATATAGATGAGGCAGGTGCCGTCCTCGCGCCGTTCGACGACGTGCGAAGCCCAGATCTTCTCGTAAAGCGTAAGCGGTTTGCTGGCCATGATGCCGCCCCCTTACGCCTTTGTTGCGCGGGGGCAAGCGCAGGCGACATTTTCTGAGGCGAAGCTGGGCTTCAGGGGGAGAGGTGCCGCCATGCGCGCAGCACGCCGATCAGGTGGACCACGCCATAGACCAGCACGATGGCCGACGACCAAAGCGCAAAGGCGTCGCTATGCTGCGGTCGCCAATAATGAAGCGGGACGAATGCGATGGCGCGGAGCAGATAGACGGCGGTGATCGCGACCAGCGCGGTACGCAGCAACGGCAGCCGCGGGATCAGGCCCGCCCCCGACGCGGCATAGGCGGCCCACACCGCCAGCACCGCTGCGATACCGAGCGTGATCAGCGTCGGTCGCATGTCTCCCCGCGCCGCCGCCCGCGCCATCCCTTCGCCCGCGCCGAAGAAGCGATACCAGTCCGGCCCGCCGACGATGCAGCCAAGATGCAGCAGCGCGGCGGCGGCGGACAGGGCTGCAGCGGCGATCAGCCAGGACGAACCCGGATTGCTTACGACACTCGGCATCGGCCCTCTCCTGCACGCTCTGTGCGGGTTTAGCGCAAGACCCCGCGGCCGTCAGTGCCCAACGACACCCAGCGACGCGAACGGCTTGTCGTGCTCGCCATATTTCTCGACCAGCGTTGCGCTCGCTTCGTTGAGGCCGATCACTTCGACCGACTTGCCCTCGCCGCGCAGCCGCAGAACGATCTTGTCGAGCACCCCTGTCGCCGAAATGTCCCAGAAATGCGCGTCGGTGAGGTCGATGGTCACCGCTTCAACCTGCTCCTCGCGGAACTCGATTGTTTCCATGATCCGGTCGGTCGAGGCGAAGAAGATCTGGCCGCCGATGGTGTAGCTGCGGGTGCGTCCATCGGGGCTCAGCGAGGTGTCGATGGTGACGAGCTGACGCACCTTGCCGGCAAAGAAGATGCCCGACAGCAGCACGCCCGCGAGCACGCCCATCGACAGGTCGTGCGTCCACACGACGATGATGACGGTCGCCAGCATCACCACGCTCGACTGCCACGGGTGGACGCGCAGGTCGGCGAAGGACTGCCAGCGGAACGTGCTGACCGACACGAACACCATCACCGCGACCAAAGCCGGCATCGGGATCTGCGCCACCCACGGGCCGAGCACGACGATCAGGATCAGCAGCAAGATGCCCGCGGCAAAGGTCGACAGGCGGCGGCGTCCGCCCGACTTCACGTTGATCACCGACTGGCCGATCATCGCACAGCCGCCCATGCCGCCGATCATGCCGGTGAAGAAATTGGCAATCCCCTGCCCCAGCGTCTCGCGGCGCTTGTCCGAACGGGTTTCGGTCATGTCATCGACGATCTGCGCGGTCAGCAGGGATTCGAGCAGGCCGACCGCCGCCATCGCCAGCGAGAAGGGCGCGATGATGCGCAGCGTTTCCCAGGTCAGCGGCACTTGCGGCCAGTGGAACGTCGGCAGCGCCTCGGGCAGCCTGCCCATCTCTCCCACGGTGTTGACGTCGATGCCCATGCCGATCGTCACCGCGGCGAGCAGCACGATCGCCACCAGCGGCGAGGGCACCGCGCGGGTGATGCGCGGAAGCAGGTAGATGATCGCCAGCCCCGCCGCGACCATCGCATAGGTCTGCCAACCCACCCCGGTCAGCTGCGGCAGCTGTGCCATGAAGATCAGGATCGCCAGCGCGTTGACGAAGCCGGTGATGACCGAGCGCGAGACGAAGCGCATCAGCAGGTCGAGCCGCAACAGCGCGGCGATGCCCTGAAACACCCCCATCAGGATCGTCGCCGCGAACAGATATTCGACGCCATGGTCGCGCACTAGCGGCCCGACCAGCACCGCCACCGCCGCCGTCGCTGCCGAGATCATGCCCGGACGCCCGCCGGTAATCGCGATGATCACCGCGATCGAGAAGCTGGCGTAGAGGCCGACGCTGGGGTCCACGCCGGCAATCAACGCAAAGCCGATTGCTTCGGGAATCAGCGCCAGCGCGACGACGAGGCCCGACACGATCTCGCGCCCCGGATTGGTCAGCCAGTCGCGGCGGACATTCGAGGCAAAGGACATGTGGACATCGGCCATGCGGCGGCTCCTCGGGTGCAGCAAAGGCGGGATTGCTGCGATGCAGCGGTGCGGCGCGTCTAGCCGTCACGGTCGAATCGTTCAACCCGGCTGACGCGCCAGTTCCTGCGGCGAGACATAGCCCGCATCATGCGCGAATGGCAGCGGCGCGCCAGAGCGCAAGGCGTCGAGCAGTTGCGCGAAGCCGGTATCGAAGCTGAAGCCCAGCGCGCGCTGAATGCGATTGCTGTCATAGACCCGCCCGATCCGGCTGGGCAGCTCCCACCCGCGCGCGGCGTAGAGCGCGGGCGCGTCGGGAAAATAGCGCGCGATCACCGCCGCGGCGTTGTGTTTGAGTTCGACCGCATCCGCACGCGCGAACGGCGTCGGTGCGGAGACGATATAGGTGCCGAACCCGATTTCCGGTGCCTTGGCCAGCGCCGCGAGATGCGCCCGCACCGCGTCCTCCACCGTCAGGCGGCGGTGGAGCAGTTCGTTCGCCTTGAGGTTCTCGCCCGGCGGATGGCTGTGCGTGTCGTCATCCTCGGGAAAGAAGCGCCCGGTGCGCAGGACGATGCAGTTGAGGCCATGTTCGGCATGGAACAAGCGACAGAGCTGTTCGGCGGCATATTTGGTCGTGCCATAGATATTGCGCGGCTCGATCGGCCCGCTGTCCTCGTCGAGCCACACTGCAGCGTCGCCCGCTTCGTCGCGGATCGACTGGCTGATCATGAGCGAGGTGGTGGAGGTGAACACGAACCGGTCATGCCCCGCCGCGACCGCCGCCTCGAGCAGGTTGAGCGTGCCGGTGACGTTGACGTCCACGAACGCCTGTTTCGAATAGCGCGCAATGTCGGGCTTGTGCAGCGCGCCACCATGGATCACCGCCTCGATCCTGCGCTCGGCGAAGACCCGGTCGATCGTAGTGCGGTCGGCGACGCTGGCGATGACGTCGGTATCGGTACCGGGCGCGACGTCGAGGCCGGTGACGTCATGGCCGGCGGCACGCAGCATCGGCGCGAGGAAGCGGCCCAGCCAGCCCGACGATCCGGTGAGCAGGATGCGCATCAGCGTGCGCTCCCCCGCCACAACCCCGCAACGGTCAGCCCGCCGAACAATCCGCCCTCCAGCACACTGGTCAGCACCCGGCTGCGCAGCCCGAAGCCGTCCTCGCCGAGCAGCGCGCCAATCCGCCCGAGGTCGAGCCGCGATCCGACCATCGTCTGGGTGAGCACGTCGAGGCTGCCGGCGAGCAACCGCCCGCCGAGCAGGGCGATGACGAGCCCCGCCAGCGCGCCGCAAGCTGCGCCGCTCAGCCCGGCGAAGCGAACGTCCGCACCCGCCCGCCGCTTCGCGACCCAATAGCCAAGCCCCACCGCCGCACCCAGCGCCAGCCCCTCCGGCGCGCCGGTAATCCCTTCGGGCGCGCGGCCCAGCAGCAGGGCGAAGGCGTCGATGCCGAGCAGCTTGGCCACTGCGCCGACGCCCAGCCCCGCCAGCGCGCCGCCGACGATTGCGAGCGGCGATCCCGCGCCGCCGCGCTGGACGCCCGCCGCGACGCCGAATGCGACCGCACCGCCGCCGATCGCGGCGACGGCGATGGTGATGCATGCCAGCACGAGCACGATCGACAGAGCCCCGCTGCCCGCCGGTGCCGCCAGCGTC
>JBHYGP010000041.1:0-6649 GCA_051858935.1 Sphingomonas sp. | reverse complement strand
TGCCAGGCATCGCCTGATCGGTAATCAACAGTGCAATATCCTCGCGCGCTTCGAGCTGATCGAGCGCGGCGGCACCCGATTCCGCCTCGATCACCCTGTGTCCCAGATCGCTGAGCAAATCGGCGGTGTTCATCAGCACGAGGGGATCGTCATCGGCGACGAGCACGACCAGCGATCGGGTGGCAACGCGCCCCGCGACATCGCGGCGCGGCACGGGGGCAAGCGCATCCGCCCCATCGGCGGCGACGGGGAGCCAGATATGCGCGCTCGTGCCCTTGCCTGGCGTGCTTTCGATCTCCAGCATTCCCCCATTCTGGCGCGCAAAGCCGTGGATCATCGACAGGCCAAGACCCGTTCCCTTGCCCACACCCTTGGTCGTGAAAAAAGGCTCGGTGGCGCGCGCTAGCGTGTCGGGGTCCATCCCGACACCCTCGTCGCTCACGGTCAGGCGGACATAGCAGCCCGATGTCAGCCCCCGCACTTCGCCGACCACCTCCTGCTCGATCCCGTCGATGCAGATGCGCCCACCGTCGGGCATGGCATCCCGCGCGTTGACGGCAAGGTTGACCAACGCCATCTCAAGCTGGTTCGCGTCCGCCGACACAGCGGGCAGATGGTCGGGGAAATGCACCTCGATCCGCCACGCCGGCCCGATCGTCCGCTCAAGCAGCCCGCGCATATCGGCGACCAGCGCGGGCACGTCGATCCGTTCGGTCTTGAGCTCCTGTCGCCGGGCAAAGGCGAGCATCCGCTGGGTCAGCGCCGCACCGCGATCGGCGGCCTGCATGGAATTGTCGATCAGCCGGGCGATCTGCGGATCATCCTCGGGCAGGCGTTTGCGCAGCAGGGTCAGGCCGCTCATGATCGCCATCAGCAGATTGTTGAAATCATGCGCGACACCGCCGGTCAGCTGGCCGATCGCCTCGATCTTCTGGGCCTGGAACAGCGCCTCGCGCGCGACTTCCAGCTCGCGCTGCGCCTCTTCGCGTTCGGTGATGTCGCGGGTGATCTTGGCAAAGCCGATCAGCCGCCCGTCATCGTCATGGATCGCGTCGATCACCACGCTGGCGCGGAAGCGGTGGCCGCCCTTGCGCAGTCGCCAGCCTTCGGCGGCAAAGCGACCATGGCGGCGTGCGGTTTCGAGCGCACGTTCGGGTTCGCCGCGGTCGCGATCCTCGTCGGGATAAAAGGTCGAGAAATGCGCGCCCATGATCTCTTCGGGCGCATAGCCCTTGATCCGCTGCGCGCCCGCGTTCCAGCTGGCGACCACGCCCTTGGGATCGAGCATGTAGATTGCATAGTCGGTCACGCCCTGAACCAGCAGGCGGAACTGGGTGCGGCTTTGCTCCAATGCGGCGGCGCGCTCGTTCGCACGGCTTTCCAACGTCGCATTGAGTTCACGCAACTGCGCCGCTGTACTGCGCAACTCCGCCTCGGCGGCCGTGCGCTCGACATGCGCCCAGCTGCGGTCGGTCACCTCACGGATCAGCGCGACTTCATCGGCCGCCCAGACATGCGGCTCGGCATGATGCGCCGCCATCAGCGCGATCAGCCGCCCGTCCTTGACCAGCGGCATACAGCAGGTGGCGGCGATGCCGATCGCTTGAAACGCAGCGGCCTCATGCGCGGGCAATTCAGCAGCATTGTCGTCAAGGATCAGCGGAAGCCCGGCATTGAGTTGGCGGACGGCCTGCTCGCCAAATGCGGCAAGGCTGTAGTGCCCGACGATCGAAGCCGATCCCGGACGCGCCCAGTCGCCGCGAATGGTGAACCCATCGCCATCGGCGTCCATATCGGCATAGGCACAATTGGACGCGCCAAGATGATCCGCGAGCATCCGCGTTGTAGTCGCCAGAATCTGAGTGGGGTCGGTCGCCGCCCCCGTCTCACGATCGAGCGTATCGAGAAAGCGCAGCCGCGCCTCGCTTTCCCGCAGCGCCTGTTCGGCGACGACCGACTCGGTCGTCTCGACGACCACCGCCATCACCCCGGCGGGGCGTCCGTCATCGTCGAACACCGGTGAATAATCGAGGTCGAGCCAGCAATCCTCGAATTCGCCGGTGCGGTTGAGGATCAGCTTGTGGTTGCGATAGGCGAGCGTGCCGCCGGCCAGCCCGACGCGCATGACGTTGGCGTTGAAATCGGCGACTTCAGGCCAGGCTTCCAGCACCTTCATGCCCAGCAGCCCCGGATGGCGCTCGCCGGCAAAGACCGAATAGCCATCATTGTAGATGAGGTGTCCGTCCTCGCCCCAGAGCATGACCAGCGGCACAGGCGAACTGACGAGGAAGGCGACGATGCTGCGCAGGCTCTGCGACCAATGCTCGATCGCGCCGACACTGGTCGCGGCCCAATCGAACGCCGCGATGCGCGCGCCCATCTCTCCATTATTGGTCAGGAATGCCGGGATGTCCGCCACCCGTGTCGCGCTGGATTCCACGCTTGCTCCGCAATTCCCCCGTCGATGCACGTGCATCGGCCCGGAGCAATTAACGCGCGCGCGAAACGATCGGTTCCGGCGGCGCTAATTTTTTGAAATCACGCGGGTTTAGCTAGGGTCAGCGCGTCGGGTAATTCGGCGCCTCGCGCGTGATCGTCACGTCATGGACATGGCTTTCGCGCAGGCCGGCATTGGTGATGCGGACGAACTTGCCCTTCTGCTGCAGCTCGGGGATCGTCGCTGCGCCGGTATAGCCCATTGCCGCCTTGATGCCGCCGATCAGCTGGTGGATCACGTCCTTGGCCGGGCCCTTGAACGCCACCTGCCCCTCGATTCCTTCGGGGACGAGCTTGAGCTGGTCCTTGATGTCGCCCTGGAAATAGCGGTCGGCCGAGCCGCGGCCCATCGCGCCGACGCTGCCCATGCCGCGATAGGATTTGTACGCGCGGCCCTGATACAGGAAGGTCTCGCCCGGCGCTTCCTCGGTCCCCGCGAGCAGCGACCCGACCATGCAGGTTGAGGCCCCGGCGGCGAGCGCCTTGGCAAGGTCGCCCGAGGTGCGCAGGCCACCGTCCGCGATCACCGGCACGCCCGATTTGGCGGCTTCGTTGGCGGCGTCCATCACGGCGGTCAACTGGGGCACGCCGACGCCTGCAACGACGCGGGTCGTGCAGATCGATCCGGGGCCGATGCCGACCTTCACCCCGTCCGCGCCCGCGTCGATCAGCGCGCGCGTGGCGGCGGCGGTCGCGACGTTGCCCGCGACGACCTGGACGCGGTTCGACAGCTTCTTCACCCGCTCGACCGCGCGCGCGACGTCCTTGTTATGGCCGTGCGCGGTGTCGATCACGATCAGGTCGACCTCGGCATCGACCAGCGCCTCGGTGCGCTCAAAGCCCTTGTCCCCGACCGTGGTCGCGGCGGCGACGCACAGACGGCCCGCGCCATCCTTGGTCGCGTTGGGATAGTTCACCGCCTTTTCGATGTCCTTGACGGTGATCAGGCCGACGCAGCGGTAATTTTCGTCCACCACCAGCAGCTTTTCGATGCGGCGCTGGTGCAGCAGGCGCCGGGCTTCTTCCTGCCCGACCCCGATCGAGACGGTGGCGAGATTGTCGTGGGTCATCAGCTCGCTAACCGGCTGGCCGGGATTTTCGGCGAAGCGCACGTCGCGGTTGGTCAGGATGCCGACCAGCTTGCCATCGGCTTCGGTGACCGGAATACCGCTGATCTTGTGCCGCGTCATCAGCGCCTGCGCCTCGGCCAGCGTGCCGCTGGCGCGGATGGTGATCGGGTTGACGACCATGCCGCTTTCGAAGCGCTTGACCTGGCGCACCGCCTCAACCTGCTCGTCGATCTCGAGATTGCGGTGGAGCACGCCGAGGCCGCCGAGCTGCGCCATGACGATCGCCATGTCGGCTTCGGTCACCGTGTCCATCGCCGAGGAGAGGATCGGGATGTTGAGCGCGAGCGACTTGGTCACGAACGTCCGCGTATCGGCCATGCTCGGCAGGACCTCGCTCTCGCCCGGGTATAGCAGGACGTCGTCGAAAGTGAGGCCGAGGGGGATATCCATGGGGTGCGCCAATGTCCTGAGTCGAAGATTGGCGGCCCATGTAACCGCGCTATGTGACGCGCGCTAGGGGGGCGTGATGCCGCTGTTCACAAGTCTCAACCTCAAAATCTCGATCCACTCGTTTCCATCGTCCCGTAACAGCTCCCAGACAGGCCATTCGGGGCACGATTCGACTGCATGGAGAACGGTCCAATTCAGCCCGAGCGCGTCGTCGCCATCCGCCGGTAGTAACCGGACCAACGCCTCAACATCTGCGCGCGATACCGGCGCGGCGATCGCATCAAGTAGCGCGACCGCGTCATCGATCACCCGTTGGTCGAGATCGGATGTCAGTTGGCCGACCTTACGACCAAGCTCAGCCACGGCCCACTGTTGCGTCATCATCCCGCCCGCGCCAGCAGCGCCCTGGCGCGGTCGACGTGCATCTCTTCGATCATCGCGTCCTTGTAGCGTTCGGCGCCGCCGGTGAACGCCGCGACCAGCGCGCGTGCCTCTTCCAGTTCCACCTCGGTCGGGTCGAACGCGGCGCGGGCGATGTCGATCTGGTTGGGGTGAATCAGCGACTTGCCGTCGAAGCCGAGCAGGCGGCCCTCGGCGCATTCGGCGGCGAGACCCTCGGCATCGTCGAGGCGGTTGAACACGCCGTCGAGCACCCACAATTCCCGCGCGCGCGCCGCCAGCACGACCAGCTGCAGCGACAGCGCCATCTGGGCGCGGCCCGCCGCCGGGGGCAGCTTGAGCGATGCGGCAAGATCGTTGGTGCCGACGATCAGCCCGGCCAGCTCGACGCCCCAGCCGGTGGTGCTGGCGATCGGGCCGACATTCATCACCCCCGCCGCGGTCTCGATCATCGCCAATACCGGGCGGTCGGCATAGAGCGCGGCATAGGTGATCGCCTCCGCCGTCTCGACCTTGGGCACGATGACATGGGTCGCGGCGGATTTCTTGACCGCCTTGAGGTCGGCCTTCCAGTGATCGCTGTCCTTGGCGTTGACGCGGACGCCGAACGGACGGTCGCCAAATCCCTCGACCGCCTTCACCGCCTCGCGCGCCGCCTCCTTGTCCTCTGCCCTAACCGCGTCCTCAAGGTCGAGGATCACCATATCAGCGTTCAACCCTTTCGCCTTCTCGATCGCGCGGGCATTCGATGCGGGCAGAAACAGCGCGGTGCGCGGCGGGGCGTAAATCGCTTTGCTCATGCCGCCTCTATGCTAGGATAATCGGCAAGACGCGAGGGGAACCACGATGGAACTGACGATCGGCACATTCTTCATCCTGATGCTGCTGGTGCTGATGTACCTGTTCGCCAGCATCAAGATCGTCCGGCAGGGCTATCATTACACGATCGAGCATTTCGGCCGCTTCACCACCGTCGCGCAGCCGGGGTTCAACCTCTACCCCGCCTTCTTCTATCGCGTGGGTCGCCGCGTGAACATGATGGAGCAGGTGATCGATATTCCGGGTCAGGAAATCATCACCAAGGACAATGCGATGATCTCCACCGACGGCGTGGTGTTCTTCCAGGTGCTCGACGCGGCCAAGGCGGCCTATGAAGTGTCGGACCTGTATGTCGCGCTGCTTCAGCTGACGACGACCAATTTGCGCACGGTGATGGGGTCGATGGACCTCGACGAGACCTTGTCCAAGCGCGACGAGATCAACGCGCGGTTGTTGTCGGTGGTCGATCATGCGACGACGCCCTGGGGGGTCAAGATCACCCGCGTCGAGATCAAGGACATCCGCCCGCCGGCCGATATCGTCAACGCGATGGGCCGCCAGATGAAGGCCGAGCGTGAGAAGCGCGCCAACATCCTTGAGGCCGAGGGCAGCCGCCAGTCGGAGATCCTGCGCGCCGAGGGCCAGAAACAGGCGCGCATCCTCGAGGCCGAGGGGCGCAAGGAATCCGCCTTCCGCGATTCCGAAGCCCGCGAGCGCGCTGCCGAGGCTGAGGCGAAGGCGACGCAGGTCGTCAGCCAAGCGATCGAGAGTGGCGGCACCCAGTCGCTCAACTACTTCATCGCGCAGAAATATGTCGAAGCGATCGGCAAGTTCGCGACCAGCCCCAACGCCAAGACCATCCTGTTCCCGGTCGAGGCGACGCAGCTGATGGGCACGCTGGGCGGGATCGGCGAGCTGGCCAAGGAGGCGTTCGGCAAGGTCGACGCGCCCGCCGCGCCGCCCGCGCCGCAACAGCGCGTGCGTCAGTCGCCGTTCAAGACGGAGGAATGATGGACTGGTTGTCCGAACAGGCCGGTTTTGTCTGGCTGATCGTCGCGGCGCTGCTCGCGATCTGCGAGTTGATGATACCGGGCGTCTACCTGACATTCCTTGCGCTCGGCGCGGCGGCGACGGGGGTGCTGGCACTGGTGTTCCCCGAACTGGGAGCGATCGGACAGTTCATCAGCTTTGCCGCATGGTCGACCGTCGCGGTGCTGGTCGGCAAGCGCTGGTACGGCGCAAACCCGGTGCCGAGCGCCGACCCGGACCTTAACAACCGCGCCGCCCGGATGATCGGGCAGAGCGTGACCGTCGTGGAGGCGATCAGCGGCGGCACCGGTCGGGTGCGCGTCGGCGATGGCGAATGGCCGGCCGAGGGGCCGGACTTGGCTGTCGGGGACAAGGCGCGGATCGCC
>JBHYGP010000040.1:0-6665 GCA_051858935.1 Sphingomonas sp. | reverse complement strand
ACTTCCCGCCATACCGCAGGTCGATAGCGGGCGAGGATGCTGAGACCGTAAAGCAGAATCAAATGCGTTGCGAACACATCGGTGACGTTTGGGAACAGCGGTTTGATCCAGCATGTGCCCGTCATTGCCGAACGGTGCAGGTCAAGATGTTCATGCCAAGCGCTGTCTGGGGAATGGTGGAGCTTGCCATTCCAGCCAGCCCTCCCGGCAAAGCTGCTCCATTCGAGGTCCGTCAAAGGTGGGCCGAATTCTAGAATGTGCTGCTCGGAGAAGAGTTGGCTGCCGTAAATGTCGATCCAGCTGTACTCTCGCGTTCGCTTCGGAAATGGTGAATTGTAGGTTCGGTTCTCCCTCGCGTCGTCGATGGTCTCCTGCAGGTTCCGTGAAGCGTGGGAGACGTCGAAGCTCAGCGGAGGCCGGCCGGTCACATATTCGTAGATAGACCTGATCTCAGGAATGCGGGCGAAAAGGGCGTCGAGCGGCACCAACTTGGCCCGCATGTCTTCGGCCATATCGGAATATGCCGGGATCGCTCCGCCGATTATCGAGATTGCAGACAAGGTGGCCTTGTCCGCGCCACGAACCTTCAGAAACTCCCGGAAGAACCCGCTCTCGCGAACGTATAAGTACTCGTTGTCGGGGAAGATGCCCGCCCCTGCGCCCATGTTGCCTAGGCCATGCCCGCGCTTGGTGTAATGCTCCAGCTTCGACAGATCGACTTCGTTGCCGGGATCGGCGGCAAGCATGCCTGCCGCGAGCCACATGCACCCATAATAGTTACACACGTTTCCGACAGTGAGCCCACCAACGGGGTTTCGGATGTTCTCCCGAGCTGTGCGAACGCAGTAGCTGAGGGCTTGGGCCTTACGTGTGAGGAGAGGCTCTGGAACTTTCACCCCGTCCTTCTCTGCACGCGCGGCAATCAGCTTCCTTGCCAGGTTTTCACTCTCCCACATGGAGAGCTGCGTCCAAATCTCTTCGATCGGGTTCTCGGACAAAATGCGAAGCGGCTGCTCCTGTTCGCTGGCATCATCCATGTGTCGGCTCCGGAGGAATATAACTGGACTTGAGCGATGGGCATTCGGCCTTACCGAGGGCCCTTCTTTGAAGGCAGCGCTAGGCAATGTCGCTGTTGAAAAGGCTTCTGCCTCGCAACGCACGAATGGGGAACAGAAACCGCTGTCGCAACAGACAGGGCGATGATAACGTTCTAGCGGGGTAGGCTAAGGGTCAAAGGCTTCATCGGTGGCGCGAAGCGATCTTCTTTTATCGATTGTACGGGCAGGCGCGGCTGGCGACCAGGCGGCTTTGCGTTCGTCGGTCGAGGCGATCGTCGCCGAGGAGCGCGGCAAGAAGCATAATATTCTGGCCGACCGTTTGCAGCGCGCGCTCAACTCGATCGCGGTCACGCCGCCGAGCCGGACGCTCGCCGCCACCCAGGCGGGGCGCGACACGATTTTAGAAACCGAGGCGCGGCAGCGGCTCGAAGATCTCGTACTACCGCTGCCCGTCTCGCATCAGATCTCGCAGCTCGTCGAGGAGCAGCATCGCGCCGACTTGCTGCGGGCGCACGGCATGCAGCCCCGTCACCGTGTGCTACTCTCGGGCCCGCCGGGGAATGGCAAGACGTCTGTCGCCGAAGCTATTGCCGAGGCGCTGGCGGTGCAGTTTTTCACAGTTCGGTATGACGCGCTGGTCGGTTCCTATCTTGGCGAAACCAACACGCGGCTGGCTCGGCTATTCGATTATGCGCGCACGGTGCCGTGCGTATTGTTCTTCGACGAGTTCGACTCGATCGGCAAAGAGCGCGGTGACGTGCACGAGACCGGTGAGATTAAGCGCGTCGTCTCGTTCCTGCTCATGCAGATCGACCAACTGCCCAGCTATGTAGTGACGGTCGCAGCGACCAATCACGCCGAGCTGCTCGATCGGGCGGTGTGGCGACGGTTCCAGCTCCGCTTGGCGCTGCCGCAGCCATCGCGCGAAGCACTGGCGCTATTTCTTGAACGGCAGCTGGCGCTGTGGCCGGAAGATCCGGGCGTGCGTCCGGCGAGCCTTGCGGGCAAGCTAGGGTCGATCAGCTACGCCGAGGCGTTGGAATTTTGCCAAACGGTCCGGCGTCAGCATATTCTTTCCCTTGCGAGCCGCAGCTTGAAGAATATCTTGAGTGAGCAGATAGAATTGTGGTCGACACGGGTGGGAACCGACGAAGTAGATGCCGCACGATCCGGACAAACCGCTTCTTCGTCTAAATAATCCTAAAGCGGTGCCGCGTCGCCGCAGCGGTGGCGGTGGTGGTCAAGCCCGCAGTTTTGATCGGGCGGCGCAGATTGCAGCGCATGGCCCCGTCTTTCAGAACCTCAAAAATGTACTAAACGCGGAGGAGCCAGGCCTTGCGCTCCGCGCCGACCCGAACGCGCTCGCCCCCGAACGCCTGCTAGTCTTT
This sequence comes from Sphingomonas sp., assembly GCA_051858935.1. Lineage (GTDB taxonomy): Bacteria > Pseudomonadota > Alphaproteobacteria > Sphingomonadales > Sphingomonadaceae > Sphingomonas. The sequence continues at coordinate 4,219 of JBHYGP010000040.1, read as the reverse complement.
GAAGTAACCGGTTCGATCCAGAATTTCGCCAGCGCTGTGGCGCGCGTACCGGGTCTCGAATTTGCCGGCGAGGAAGAACTCGAGGCCGACGAGTTCGATCCGAATCCTGAATTCTACATGCTTGTCCCGCAACTCGCGGCGCTGCGCGAGATCCTCTCGCTATGGGAAGGCTGGGTGAAGAACGGCAGCGTTCCCTATGGCTACACGCCATGGCGGGACGTGTTTTCGCATCTGCGCACCATACGCCCCTGGGGTCCTGCAGATCGCGTCTCGGCAAGCAATCGGGAATATTTTCAGGCGGTGATCGATGGCGCCCCGGACGATTTTCCGGTACGTATCGAGATCGAGCTGGTGTTTCGATCCAGCCCCGCGAAGCGTGAGGCAGCAGATGCCGATGTCGCCGCCGCGATTGCCGCGGCGGGCGGCGCGATCGTCGATCGCGCCGAGCATCCTGCCTTCGCGTATCATGCCGTTCTCGCCGATATCCCCGCTGCCGAAGTGCGGCGGATCAGTAACCTCGACCCCAATTCGCTCGCCGGAGTCGATCCGATCGCGTCGATCGTTCCGCAGAGCGTTGGCGTTCCGATCGAGTCCGGCGACAGCCTGCCTGTCGATGCGGTGCCGGCGGTGCCAGCAATCGCCGAACCCATTGCGGCGGTGTTCGATGCCGTACCGCTCCAGGCGCATCCGCTGCTGGCGGGCCGGCTAGTCTATGATGACCCTGCCGATCTTGAGGCGTTGGCAGTGGGCGAGCGTGTTCATGGGACTGCGATAGCCTCGCTTGTCGTTCATGGTGACCTGAACGAGGCGGCGTCGCCGATTGCACGCCGGGTATATTTCCGCCCCGTCATGTACGCCCCGGCATTTGGCGGCGAGCTTTTCAAGGACGACCGGCTGGTGATCGATATGATCGTCGAGGCAGTGACGCGGATGCGGCAAGCTGGCGGCGAGCAGGTGTTCATTGTCAATCTATCGCTCGGCGACCGGACGCGTCCATTTTCGGGCAAGATTTCGACTTGGGGCCGCGCCCTCGACTATCTTGCCTATCGCTACGGCATTCTCTTTCTGGTCAGCGCCGGCAACGTCGTCGCGCCGGTGACCGTCGGTGATTTCGCCGATCAGGCGGCATTTAATGCAGCCGCAGTGCCGGCACGCAATCAAGCGGTTTTGCGTGCGCTCGATAGCGTCAAGGCCGATCGCCGGATCCTTGCCCCAGCGGACAGTCTCAATGCGCTGACCGTCGGCGCATGGTGCCGCGACGCCGTCCCGGCGCCGTTCGCCGGTGCGAGTCCCTTCGCCACCTACACAGACCAGGACATGCCGAGCCTGTCGTCTCGTCTGGGAATGGGCCATCGGCGCAGCGCCAAGCCGGAAATCCTGCTGGGCGGCGGTCGTGAGCGGGTGCGGTTTGATCCGCTCGATCCGGCGGTAGTAATCCATTCGCACGCGCAGCCGAGCAGATATTGGGGTCTCAAGGTTGCGGCACCTTCGGGCGATGCGGCGACTGGCACGCACTTCACGATGGGGACGAGCGCCGCCAATGCGCTTGGCACCCACACCGCGCACCGCGTGTTCGATGCCCTCGAAAGGGCCTATCCACAACTGATCGGGCCGATGCCCTTTGCCGAGCGCGCGGCGCTGCTCAAGGCGCTCCTTGTGCATTGCGCTTCGTGGCGCGATGTCGACAGGTTCATCCGCCCCATCATCGATCCTCTTGGCACGCTCCACCATGAGCATTGGCGCCGAGAGGTCGCCCGGCATCTCGGCTATGGTTTTGTGGATCCCGATGACTGCATCGCCTGCACAGATGACCGCGCGACTTTATGGGCGACGGGCAACCTTCCTCGCGAGGGATCGATTTTGTTCGATGTGCCGATCCCGGCATCGCTCGCCGCCAATGCCAATCTGCGCGAAGTGCGCGCAACGCTCGCGTGGCTGTCACCGGTACGGCCAGGCCATCTCGCCTATCGCGCGGTCAAGCTGAAGATCGCAACCCTCGGCAACGATGCGGTTCATGCCGCAGGGGTGGCGACGTTGACCGGCCAGCCATCCAACAGCCAATCTGAGAGCGGCACCATCGTCCATCGCCGCTGGCGCGACACGAAGATCGGCGATCTATCGGGCGGCGCCACGATCCCGCTCCAAGTGCAGCGTGAGACCGATCAAGGGACACCGGTCGACGAAGCCATCCCATTCGGCCTCGCAGTGACGATCGAGATGCCCGGAGCCCAGCAAGTCTATACCGAGGTGCGCAACCAGATCGTGGTGCAACCGCAGGTTGCCGTGCCGATTTAAGGACAAAGCCGCGCCGCCCGTCTTCGTAGGTGCGCGCCGCGGCGCCGATGTTCCTCTTGAGGGGAAGGCGGGAGCGCAGGTGCGGACCAACGATCGCTTGGCCTAAGTTCGAGAACTAGGGGCTTTGACTGCTGAACGAACAGCGGCAATCGGCACGCCCAAAACCGCACTCGGACGTCTGTTGATGTGGGGCAAAGCAAACGTACGATGCCATCCCGATCCACCGCATCTCTGATCCGATGTGGGGAAGAGTGAGGGGTATAAATAACCTACTTGACAAATTCCTTAGTGATTACAAGCTTGTAGCTTATAATTACAGATTCCTCCCGCTCCGCACTTCACTCCAACAAGTAGTTGGCTATCAACTACTTATCTCGCCCGCTCGGCGAGTGAGATATGGGCGATGGTCGCCTCAAGATGCGCAACGGCTTCGTCCGTCCAGATGATGCGGCGCAATTCAGTCGCCGATTGCGGGTCGCGGCAAAGGACGCTCGCTACCCCAGGAGGCAATCCAGCGCTTGACCGCTTCGTGTCTCACCACCCGCCCTGCAGTCGCATCGGCATCGGCGCGCGCATCGGCGGCGGCTTAGGCCGCCGGGTCGCTGGTATCGAGCAGGGCGCGTTCGGAGCCCATGCCGAGAGTGCTAGGCTGTCCCCGCCCGGCAGCCAACGCCTACGCAACCCCTTTCCTACACGAACCAAATAGGTCAACTGAGTCGACTCCTGCAAACCGGAGTCGAGTTGATGCACGTCCAACCCACCCCTGCCGCGCCACCCGCGCGTAACCGCTGGACCCCCGCGCGACAGCGCACCTTCCTCACCGCGCTGGTTGAAACCGGCAGCATTGCCCGCGCCGCGCGCGCCGCCGGCATGTCGCGTTCCAGCGCCCATGCGCTGCGCAACCGCCTGACCGGCACGCCGTTCGACCATCATTGGGCCCACGCGCTCAAGCTCCACGCCGCGCGGCTTGCCGACCCCTTCGCCCCCGATCCGCTCGCCCCGCGTGATCCTGCCCCGGGCCGTAGCGCGCCCGTCGCCCCGGGGGCGCGACCATGATGCGGCGCAGTCGCCAACCCGCCCAGACCCGGTGTCAGCCGGTCGCGTCGGTGTCGCGCAGCCGTCGCGCCGCGGGTGTCAGCGCGTCGCGATCCGGGCCGGTTCCGGGCCCGAACCCGTCGCTTCGTCCGTACATGCTCCCGTTTTTGTCAGCATCGTCGGACAGGTCGCGCCGCCGATGACGCTCCGCCATTCACGATTTCGCCGCCCCGCATGTCCTGCGCTCAACCGGACCAATGCGGCAGCTATGTTGCATGACGTTACGGAAACCGGTTTCTGCGCTGGCCTGTTCGGCAGACCACTTCCTCGATGTCCGCGACCCGCCCCGCACGTGCGACAGACCGCGTGGTTAACTGGCCGATCCGCAAAAGCCCCGGCTTGTGCACTTGCACAAATCGAGCATAATCCTGCCCATGTCCGGCGGGGTGAGTCCGGGCTTCCACCGCTTATGGAGCCTCCGGGTGATGACATGCGTATCGTCCTCACGTCCCGTTTGTTCGGGATTTCGCCGCTGATGTCGAACACCCGACCCCTGTTTTCGCTCCCCAGCTCGCAGGATGCCTGTGCGGCGATCGGCGACATTTTTCTCGTCGGCGGCATCGTCGGCCCGGCGCATGAACTGACGCTGGAGGAAGTCCGCGCCGAGCGGCCGCGCACCTCCTCGACCGCCTGGCGCATGCCCTATTCGATGTATCTGCGCGGTGCGGCGGGCGCATCGCTGCCCCAGGGACTCTACTGGATCTCGCATCCCAGCTTCGGGCGCATGTGCTTGTTCCTCGTCCCGCGCAGCCGCGAACCCCGCACCGGCGCGGTGCGCTACGAAGCGGTGTTTGACTGACGCTTGATGAGGTTCGGCACCGGCCCGCTC
>JBHYGP010000039.1:2748-6674 GCA_051858935.1 Sphingomonas sp. | reverse complement strand
GCCCAATTATGGTAATAGCCGCGCCCTGCGACGATCTGCGGATCGCGTCCGTCGCGCAGCCCCTCGGCAATCAGCCGGGGCTTGCGGAAATCGAACACCCCGCCCGCGACGGGCTTGAGTTCGCCGGTCGGGATCAACGCCGCATCGACCGGGGTATAGGTGCGCGCGGGGATCGTCAGCAACTGGCGCGACGTGCCCTCGGGGGCACCGTCTCCCGCCATGTTGAACAGCGCGTGGTTGGTCATGTTGACGATAGTCGGCTTGTCGGTCGCTGCATCGAACTGGATCGTCAGGTCGCCCTTGTCGTCCAGAGCATAGGTGACCGTGACCTCCAGCTTGCCCGGATAACCCTGGTCGCCATCGGGGCTGGTCAGCGCCATCACGACACGCGCGATGGGGCCGCTCGACACCGACACGATGCGCCAGTTGCGCTTGTCGAACCCCTGCACGCCGCCATGCAGCGAATTGGTCTTGTCATTCTGCGTCAGTTGATAGGCGCGCCCGTCAAGCGTGAAGCGCCCGCCGCCAATGCGGTTGGCATAGCGGCCGACGGTGACGCCGAAATAGTTGGGCTTCTTTTCGTAATCGGCGGCATCATCATAGCCGAGCGTGATCTCGGCCGGCTTGCCCGCCCGGTCGGGCGCGACCAACGACTGCAGCGTCGCGCCATAGGTGATGATCCGCGCCGAAACCCCGCGGTTGTTCTTGAGCGTCACCGCCTCAATCAATGTGCCGTCAGCCAAATTCCCCGCCTCGTTGCGTGCCGCATCAGCAGCAATGGCGGGGGTAGCAGAAACGCACAACAGCGCCGCGACCATCATCGCCCTCATCATCCGACTCCCCTTTTGCCTTACCCGGATTGACCGGTGTCGCGCTTGCTTATACTCCGACAAAATAACGGGCAAGCAAATTGCCGGACATGGAGGGGTTGATGGCAGTTTCACCAGTCGGCGCGACGAGTCCGCTCAGCGATGGGGCCGCGACGCGCAGCTACCGCCCGGCGCTGACCTTGCTCGCCAGCCTGTTCTTCATGTGGGGGTTCATCACCGTCATCAACGGCACGCTGCTGCCGCATCTGCGCAGCGTCTTCGACCTCAACTATACCGAAACCACGCTGATCGAGAGCGTGTGGTTCATCGCCTATTTCATCGCGTCGATCCCTTCGGCCAAGCTCATCGAGCGCATCGGCTATCAGAAGGCGCTGGTCACCGGGCTGCTGATCATGGCCGCCGGGTCGCTGGGCATGATGCTGGCGGCGAGCATCCCGTCCTATGGCGTCACGCTGACCATGTTGTTCGTGATCGCCAGCGGCATCACGCTGCTGCAGGTCGCGGCCAACCCCTATGTCGCGGTGATCGGCCCGGCCGACACCGCGTCGTCGCGGCTCAATCTGGTGCAGGCGTTCAACTCGCTCGGCACCGTGCTCGCGCCGTTGTTCGGTGCCTATCTGATCCTGGGCCGGTCGGTCGGCGGCACCGCCGAACAGGGCCGCGTACTGACGCAGGCGGAGCGGCTGGCCGACGCGCAGTCGGTGATCCTGCCCTATGGACTGGTCGCGCTGGTGCTGGTGGTGCTGGCGGTGATCATCGGGCGCTTCCCGCTGCCCGCGATGGGCAAGGCGACCGCGCGGATCAGCGATGGGGCCGTGAAGGCCGGCACTGCCTGGAGCCGCTTCGTGACGCACCCGATGTGGCGGCACCGCAACCTCGTCTGGGGCGTACCGGCGATCTTCATCTATCTGATTGCCGAGATCGGTGTCGCGAATCTGTTCGTGAACTTCGTCGCGCAGCCCGAGATCGCCAATCTGACGACCGAGCAGGCGGGCCGCTATCTCACGCTGATGTGGCTCGGCATGATGGTCGGGCGGTTCGCGGGTGCCATCGCGATGCGCTGGATCAGGGCGGAGACGCTGCTGGCCTGTTTCAGCGTCGGCGCGTTCATCGTGATGCTGGTCACGGTGTTCGCCGACGGGCCGATCGCGATGTGGTCGCTGATCCTGGTCGGGCTGTTCCACTCGATCATGTTCCCGACAATCTTCACGCTCGGGATCAAGGGATTGGGCCGCTATACCGAGGAAGCTTCCGGCCTGCTGATCATGGCGATTGCCGGCGGCGCGCTGGTCGCGGTGCAAGGCTGGCTTGCCGACAGCTTTGGGTTGCAGATGTCGTTCCTACTGACCGCGGCGTGTGAGCTGTACGTGCTGTGGTATGCGCTGTGGGGATCGAAGCCGGTTGAGGAAACCGCCGCATGATCCGCGCCGCGATCCTTGCCGCCGCACTGGCGCTGACCCAGACCACCCCGGTGCCGGGTTCCAACCCGATCATCCGCGACAAGTTCACCGCCGACCCCGCGCCCCTGGTCATCGGCGATCGGCTCTACCTCTATGTCGGGCATGATCAGGCGCGCGGCGACGAGATGTTCAACATGCGCGAATGGCTGGTCTATTCGACCACCGACATGCGCAGCTGGACCGATCATGGTCCGATCATGAATGTCGCCGATTTCAAATGGGCGAAGAAGGACGCCTGGGCGGCGCAGGCAATTCAGAAGAACGGCAAATTCTGGTTCTATGCCGCGGTCGAGCATGGCGACACCCAACCCGGCAAGGCAATCGGGGTCGCGGTGTCGGACAAGCCCACCGGCCCGTTCGTCGATGCCAAGGGCAGCGCGCTGATCACCAACCAGATGACGCCCAAGGGGACGCATAGCTGGGAGGATATCGACCCCACCGTCTTCACCGCCGACGATGGCACGACCTGGATCGCCTGGGGCAATCGCCAAGCCTATATCGCCAAGCTCAAGCCCAACATGATCGAGATCGACGGCGCGATCACCGAGATTACGCCGCCGCATTTCGAGGAAGGGCCGTGGCTGCACAAGCGCGGTAAGCTCTATTACCTCACTTACGCCTCGCTCGACCGCAAGACGCATAGCGACGAGCGCGTGTCATACTCGACCGCGCCGTCGATCACGGGTCCATGGACCTATCGCGGCGAGCTGACTGGCTCTGGCAAGAACAGCTTCACCATCCATCCCGGCATCGCGCAGTTCAAGGGCAGCTGGTACCTGTTCCTGCACAATGCCGCGCTCACCATCGGCGATCAGAAGGGCGCACTCGGCCGCCGCGCGGTGACGGTCGAGCATCTGCGCTACGACGCCAATGGCCTGATGCTGCCCGTCGTCCAGACCGATGCGGGCGTGACCGCACCGCTGACACAGTAGGAGAACCGCCATGCTGTTCCGCCCATCCACCCTCGCCGCCGCTCTGTTCCTCGCCCCCGCACTTCCGGCCCAGGCGCAGAGCGACCAGATGACCCCGATCGCGATCCCCGCCCAGCCGAGCGCGATTCCGCTCGGCACCGGCGCGCTTCCCGGCGCGACCAACCCGGAGAGCTGGCACAGTCAATATGGCAGCGTGTTCGCGCGCAATGTGACCGAAGCGACGCTCACCCCGTTCCTGCCCGACCCAGCCAAGGCGACCGGCACCGCCGTGATCGTCGCGCCGGGTGGCGGCTTCCGCACCCTGTCGATGGAGAATGAAGGTTGGACCGTGGCACGGGCGCTGGCCGATCGCGGGGTCGCCGCCTTCGTCCTCAAATATCGCCTAAACCAGACGCCGGCGGACATGGCCGGGTTCGAGGCGTCGATGCGCCAGATGTTCTCCGGCGCCGCGCGCCCCGCCCGCCCCTCCCCCGACGCGCAGCTCGCTGGGCTAGCGCCGCAGATCACCGACGCGCGCGCCGCCTTCGCGCTGGTGCGCAAGCGTGCCGGGGAGTGGAAGGTCGATCCGAACCGCATCGGCATGGTCGGCTTTTCCGCCGGCGCGATGCTGACCATGGCGACGACGGTGGCGGGCGTGGACGCCAAGCCTGCCTTTATCGGCAACATCTATGGCCCGCTATCGGCGATGACGATTCCCGCCGACG
>JBHYGP010000039.1:0-2738 GCA_051858935.1 Sphingomonas sp. | reverse complement strand
GTTCGTCGCGCTGGCGGCCGACGATCCGCTGTTCGGCAATATCGACTATGGCCTGGTCAATGCGTGGCGCACCGCCAAGCGCCCGGTCGAGTTCCACCTCTACGAACAGGGCGGGCATGGCTTTGGCATGTATCCGAAGGACACGACCAGCACCGGCTGGTTCGACGCTTTCGTCAGCTGGATGACGATGCACGGCTATCTGAAGCGCAGCGGTAGCTAGGCCCTTTGCTCCCCTCCCTAAAAGGGAGGGGTCGGGGGTGGGTGCGCGCGTCTGCGCGCTGCAGAGAACTTGGACACCAAGGTTAAAGCGGTGGGGGAGGGCTCCCGCCGCGCCCCCCCCCGAAACCCCCCCAAGACCCACCCCATAAAGGAGGGGCAACGAGGCGATAGCCGCCGCAGCGCCTGAGCGGGCCGCACCGACAACACTGGCAGCGATCCCAGCAACCCGATGCCCAGCGTCAGCAGCGCGCCGAGGCCCAGCGTCGCACCGACAATCGTCCAGTCGGGTGCCCAGCCGAACTCGAACACCCCGGTGATCACATACCACGCCGCCAGCCCGCCCAGCCCCAACGCGAGCGCCGCGAGGGTCAGCGCGAGCAGGGCATATTCGAGCGCTTGCGCCGCGAGGATCTGCCGCCGCGTCGCGCCCAGCGTCTTGAGGATCACGCTGTCATAGCTGCGCGCCTGACGCGACGCGGCGATCGCGCCGACCAGCACCGCGATGCCGGCGAGGATCGTGACCGATGCCGACAACAGGATCGCGGTCGCCATCTGGTCGAGGATCGTGCGCACCTGTCCCACCACCTCGCTCACCGCGATAATCGAGGCCGATGGGAAGGCGCCGAGCAGCGCGCGCGATACCTTGCCCTCATTCTTCGGCTCCATGTCGATTGTCGCGGTCAGGCTGTGCGGCGCGGCGGCGAGCGTGTTGGGCGAAAAGACGAGGATATAGTTGAATCCCATCGTGTCCCAATTGACCTGCCGCAGCGACGCAATCTTCGCGGTGATCTCGCGGCCAAGGATGCTGACTGTCATCGTGTCACCGACGCCGACGTTGAGGAGCGTCGCCGCCTCACGGTCGAGCGAGACGAGCGGCGGGCCGGCATAGTCCTTCGGCCACCACTGCCCGGCGACCAGCTCGCTGCCCTGCGGCAGCACATCCGAATAGGTGACGCCACGCTCGCCGCGCAGGAACCACGCACCTTCGGGCAGGGTCTTGAGGTCGGCGACACGCTGCTTGCCATAGGCGGTGATCGTGCCGCGCAGCGACGGGACGATGTTGAGCTTTGCCTCGGGTGCCTCGCGCTTCACCAATGCGGAGAAGGCGTCGCGGGATTCGGACGGGATGTCGAGCACGAACTGGCTGGGTGCGCGCTGCGGCACCGCGCGCTCGATCTCGGCATCGAGGCTGGTCTGGATCGCGGCGAGCGTGACGAACAAAGTGAGCGCAAGGCCGAGCGCGATCACCAGTGCCACGGTCTGCGCGCCGGGACGATGCAGGTTGGACAGCGCGAGGCGCAGCAGCGGACGGCGCGGGCGCGGCAGCTTGGCGGACACGCGACGGATCGCTGCCCCGATGCCCAGCAGGATCAGCAGCACCAGCGCCACCGCGCCAAGCACCGCACCGGCGAAGATCGGCTCGCGCGCGGTCACCAGCGCCAACGTCACCACCAGCGCGCCAGCGAGGGCGACCAGCGCCACGCTGCGGCGGTCGATGCGACGCGTTTCCTCAACCCCGCTGCGCAGCTGCGCCGCCGCCGGATGGGTACGCGCCCGCGCCAACGGCGGCATCGCAAAGGCAAAGGCGATCAGCAGGCCATAGGCGGCACTGGTCACCAGCGGCAGCGGATAGATGCCGAAACCAGGCGCGACGGGCAGCAGGTCACCAGCCAGCGCGACGAACGCGATCGGCAGCACCGCGCCGACCACCAGCCCCGCCAGCACTGCCAGCGCCGAGGCTGCCGCGATCTGGAGCAGGTAGATGCGGCTGATGTCCGCCGAAGTCGCACCGAGGATCTTGAACGTGGCGATCCCGCCGCGTTTCTGCCCGAGATAGGAGGCGACGCCGTTGCTCACCCCGATCCCGGCGATGACCAAAGCGGCAAGGCCGATCAGTGCCAGAAACTGCCCCATCCGCTCGAAAAAGCGCACCGCGCCGGGGGCCGCGCGGTCGCGGTCCTTATACTCGAAGCCTGCGGTCGGGAACCGCGCCTTGAGCTGGTCGACCGCCTCGCCCGGCGCGATGCCGGGGTTCAGGCGGATGCGGTATTTGGTTTCGTACAGCGCGCCCGGCTGGAGCAGTCCGGTCCGCTTCAGCCCGTCGAGCGAGACGATCGCGACCGGGCCGAGGGTGAACCCCTCCCCCACCCGGTCAGGTTCGTCGGCGATCATGCCGACAATGCGGAACTCAGCGTCGCCATAGCGCACCCGGTCGCCGGTCTTGAGCAACAGCCGCTCCGACAACGACTTGCCGATCAGTACGGCATCGGGCGCGAGCTGGGCATAGCGACCCTGCTCCAGCGTCAGGCTTCCATAAAGCGGATAGCGCGCATCGACGCCCTTGAGTTCGGTCAGCACCGCATCGGGTGCGCCCGTGGTCGGCGTCGCGCGCCGCGCCATTGCGCGGGTGCGGATCGTGTCGCTGACCGTGCCGAGCTGCGTCAGCGCCGCCCGCTCCTGCGCCGAAGCCTGGCGCTGGGTCATCCCGACCTCGACATCGCCGCCGAGCAGCACCTGCC
>JBHYGP010000038.1:0-6688 GCA_051858935.1 Sphingomonas sp. | reverse complement strand
CCGCGCCAATGGCGCCCCATTGCGGTCGACCTGATCGCCGCGCAGCGGGACCAGCATTGCGTTGACGCTTGGCGCGCGCTGCGGCTCGGCGAACACCGCCAGCAGCGCCAGCCGCCCGACGATCACCGCAAACGCCGCCGCGAACAACAGGGTCAGGATCATCAGCCGCACATGCGCGACCGCAATCGGCGACGCGCCTCTGCCGTCGCGAGCGCGGATCCGCGGCGCAGGGGCGACCAGGACCGTCACCGCAATTTGCGCGCCTCAGCGCGGACGCCCTGCATCAGGTCGCCAAAGCTCGAATCCTTGAGCAGCTTGCTGTCGAGGGATGCCACTGCCGCGTCCTTCGCCACGACCGGAGCCGGTGCGGCAGCACGCTTGGGCTTGGCAACAGCAGCAGCGGCAACCGCGACCGGCGCAGGTGCCGCCTTTTCGACCGCTGCCTTGACCGGCGCAACCGCATCGTTCGCCACCGCCGGGCCGCTCACCACCTCGGGCTGGCCCTGCGGCACGACCATCGCCGCATAGCGCTCGGCCATGCCATCGCCCTCCATCGGGCGCAGCGCGGCCAGCTCGGTATCGCTCGCCAGGAACTGGCGCGGCGTCGGCGCGGTGTAGCGCATCACTTCGCCATTCCAGCGCTCGAGCTGGGCGAGGTTGGCGCGCGTATCGAACTCGGTCTCAAGGCCCCGGATATCCTTGCGCGCCTTGGCGATCGCGCGCTCGACCGCCTCGACCTTCGACCGCTCGGCCGCGACCTGGGACGACACGAGGTAACAGCCGGGCGCGACAATCACGCCGGTCAGGAACCACCCGAAGCCGCTCAACGCCTTGATCGCCATCACCGCCTCCTCACTTCCACGCCGGTGCCGCCGTGCGCCGCGCGACGCGCAGCGTCGCCGACCGGGCACGCGGGTTCACCGCAATTTCATCCTCACCGGCCCGGATCGCCTTTGCGGGCGGTTCGAAGCTCGGTGCCTGCTGCGCCGCGACCATCGGGCGATGCCGCGATCCCGTCGGCTCGCTCCCGCTGCGTTCGCGCAGGAATTTCTTGACCATCCGGTCTTCCAGGCTGTGGAATGTCACCACCGCCAGCCGCCCGCCGGGCTTCAATGCCCGCTCGGCCGCAGCCAGCCCTTCCTCAAGCTCGTCGAGCTCGCGGTTGAGGTGAATCCGTATCGCCTGGAAGGTCCGGGTGGCCGGGTCCTTCTTCTCATGCGGACGATACCCAAGGGCGCGCCGCACCACATTGGCCAGGTCCCCCGTGCGCGCGAGAGGCCGTGCCTTCACAATCGCTTGTGCCACACGTCGGGCCTGTTTTTCTTCCCCGTAATTCCGCAATATCGTGGTTAAATCAGACTCACTGATTTCGTTAACCAATTCGGCCGCAGTCATGCCCGACTGGTCCATCCGCATGTCCAGTGGGCCGTCCGCCTGAAAGCTGAATCCGCGATCCGCCTGGTCGAGCTGCATCGACGACACGCCGATATCCAGCGTCACGCCATCGACCGGCGACAGGCCGCGTGCGTCAAGCTCCCGGTCCATCGCCGAAAAGGGCGACTGGATCAGGATCAGCCGGTTTTCGCTTTCATCTCCAAGCGCTGGACCGCCTTCGATCGCGCTTGGGTCGCGGTCGAAGGCGGCCCCCTCGGCGCCCCGCTCGAGGAACGCGCGCGTATAACCGCCGGCACCGAATGTCCCATCGACATGGCGCTCGCCGGGCACGATGGCGAGTGCGTCGAGCACCTCGGCCAGCATCACCGGAACATGTGGACGATCCTGGTTAACGGCGTCGTGGGTCAGCGGCGCGGTCACAGCACCACCCCCTTTTCTTCCAGGCAATAACGGCACGCCGCCTTGATCTGCTCGGAGATGGTCGGGTGGTCGAGCAAGGTGCGCGGGTTCCACACCTCGATCGTCGCGCCGACGCCCATGAAGAACGCGTAGCTGCCCTTGGGAATCCCCGCGAGGTGACCCAGCATCCCCGGCAGCACGAACCGGCCCGACGGGTCGAATGCGATATTCTCGCTTGTCCCCACGCCATCGCGCCAGATATTCGGATCGGTGCGGCCACGGTCGCCGGAAAACTCGATCGCGCGCGCGTCGAGCCGCTCCATCAGCGAGTCAAAGAAAGGCTCGTCATAGGCGACCAGACATTTGTCGGTTTCGTGGGTAGAGAGGATCGCGACCCGGGCGTCCTTGCTGTCGGTCGGGTGGCCGCTGTTCTTCTCCAGCGTCGCGCGCAGCCCGGCGGGGATGGCGACACGACCCTTGTCGTCCACCAGCTGTAAGCCAACCCCTCTGTAGCCGCTGCGTGCCACTCTGCCCCTTGCTCCCCGGGCAAGCCTTTCCCGCCTCGCGAAGCGCGCCATCGCGCACCCCGGACCCATGATGGCCGACGATAAAGGTTACCCTGTTAGTCACCGGCCTATCGCAAGCGACTATGGTTTTCAATGCCTGAACTCGGGATTTCGTGGGAATTTACCCCACTTGGCGCCTCAGCCTGCCTGTGTTTTCACTTCATTCATTAAGTGAACACCTTCTGTTCCAAACCGTATTGCGGTCGAAACCGGGCCTTATCCCGTGTTTCGCACGTAAAAGGCGGGCAGTGGTGGCGATTCCCGGAAAATCCCGGGCAATGGGCGCGACTCCCGGCAAGCGGGCGGTCATTCCCCGCCTTCGGGGGTCGGCGCGACGGGCGGTGAGGGTGCCGCTTCGGGGCTTTCGGCGGTGCGCGGTGCGATGCCCAGCTCTGCGATCGGCTCGTCCTTCGGCGCCGCGGCACTGTTGGTTACCATACCCTCGGTCATGTTAGCGACCACTTCGGGCTTGGGCGCGCCCTCGGCGAGTACCGGAGCCTCTTCTTCAGCCGATGAAAAGATCGCGCTCGCAACGCCAATCAGCAGCAGCACGGTGGCAAGCCCGGTCAGTCCGACGCGGACCCGCTGCATACTGGAGTGTGGATCGCTGGGCATCGACTTCATAAGCTGTGGCATAAATGTAACGCCTTAACAGCCGATTGTCGAATGGGTGTTTGAGGGGCGCTTGCGCGACCCCGAATCAATCCTCCCCCGCCAGGGGGAGGTGGCAGCGCGCAGCGCTGACGGAGGGGGCGGAAGCACGACGATCGAGAGGACACAGCCGTCCTCCCGCTCCGTCGCCTTCGGCGCCACCTCCCCCTGGCGAGGCAGGATTGATGCCTACCCAGCCAACCCCTTCGCCGCGAGCCATTCGGGATTGTACAACGTTGAAAGATAACGGAATCCTGTATCGCACAGGATCGTCACGACCCGCGCGCCCGGCCCCAGTTCGCGGCCCAGCGCCACTGCGCCCGCGACGTTGATCCCCGACGACAGCCCCAGGCACAGCCCTTCCTCGGCCAGCAACCGGCGGACCCAATCCATCCCTTCCGCGTCCGAAATGCGGAACTGCGTATCGATCGGCGCGCCCTCAAGGTTCGCGGTGATCCGCCCCTGCCCGATGCCCTCGGCCACCGACGACCCCTCAGCCTTCAGCTCGCCATGCGCGTAATAGCTATAAAGCGCCGCGCCATGCGGATCGCTCAGCGCGATACGGACCTTCTCGTCCTTTTCCTTGAGGCCCAGGCCCACGCCCGCGATCGTCCCGCCGGTCCCTGCGGCACAGGTAAAGCCGTCGACCCGCCCCTCCATCTGGGTCCAGATCTCCTCGGCGGTCCCGACGATATGCGCGCGGCGGTTGGCGATATTGTCGAACTGGTTCGCCCAGATCGCGTTGGGCGTCTCCTCGGCGATGCGGCGCGACGTGTGCACGAAATGCCCCGGATTCGAATAGGGCGCCGCCGGCACCAGCACCAGCTCGGCCCCCAGCGCGCGCAGCGTGTCCATCTTCTCGCGGCTCTGCGTCTCGGGCATGACGATGATCGTCTTGTAGCCCTTGGCATTGGCGACCAGCGCAAGGCCGATCCCGGTATTGCCCGCCGTCCCCTCGACGATCGTCCCGCCCGGCGCGATCAGTCCGCGCGCCTCGGCATCCTCGACGATGAACAACGCCGCGCGATCCTTCACGCTCGCGCCGGGATTGGCGAATTCGCACTTGCCAAAAATCTCGCACCCCGCCGCCTCACTCGGCCCTTTCAGCCGGACGAGCGGAGTGTTCCCGATCAACGCGATGGTATCCTGTGCAACATTCATGGCAGGAACATAGGCACGCCCCCCGCCGCGCCGCAAGCAAGTGAAACTATGCGGGCACCGCTGCGCGCTTGCCCGGCACCAACGCTGGCACCCTCGCTAGCCCTATGGTAGAAAGATGAAGGTCGGAGGTAGAAATGGGCGCACAACTCAACATCAAGGACGCCGAAACCGTCGAACTGGCGCGCGACCTCGCCCGACAGCTCGGCAAGAGCGTGACCGAGACGATCAAGGAGGCACTCGAAGAGAAGGCCCACAAACGCGAGGCCGAGATTGAGGAAAATATCGCCGCCGTGCGCGAGATCGCGCGCGAATTTCGCGACAGCATGCCCCCTGAAATGCGCGGCAAGACGTCCAAGGAATGGATGGACGACATCTATGACGAGGACGGCTTGCCACGATGATCGTCGATACCTCGGCGATCATGGCTATTGCGCTGCTCGAGCCTGAAGCCGAGGCGTTCATGACGCGGCTGGGATCGGTCGATGCGCCGCGAATCTCCGCCGGAAGCTGGATCGAACTCTCCGTCGTCGTCCTCCGCCGGCATCCCGAAAAGGCCGATCTCGTCGACCGCATCATGCAACGTTTCGGCATCAGCGTTGAGCCGGTCACGATCGAACAGGGCCGCATCGCGCGCGAAGCCTATGCCCGGTTCGGACAGGTTTCACGCCACCCCGCCCGTCTGAACTTCGGCGACTGCTTCGCCTATGCCCTCGCCAAATCCACCGGCCAGCCCCTGCTGTTCAAGGGCGACGACTTCATCCACACCGACATCACCCCCGCCGCATGAGCCGCAAGGCCAGCTTCCCGCCCGTCACCGACGTCCGCACCCGCGTGCTGATCTGCGGCAGCCTCCCCGGCGACCGCAGCCTCGCCGCAAAGCAATATTACGCCCACCCCCAGAACCAGTTCTGGCGCCTGATCGCCGCTGTGATCGACCGCGAAGGCCTCCCCGCTTTGCCCTACGAAGCCCGCCTCGCCGCCCTGATCGAAGCCGGTATCGGCCTGTGGGACGCCGTCGCCAGCGCCACGCGCGCGGGCAGCAGCGACGCCGCGATCGCCCAAGCCGAACCCAATGACCTCGCCGCCCTCGCCGCCACCCTGCCCGACCTCGCCGCCATCGCCTTCAACGGCGCGACCGCGCACCGCCTCGGCCTGCGCCAGCTCGGGACGCAGGCATCGCGCTGGCCCGTCCTCTCCCTCCCCTCGTCCAGCCCGCTCCATACGGTCGGCCTCCCCGCCAAGCTCCCCGCCTGGCACGCGCTGCGCCCGTTTCTGAAATGATCCTCCCCCGCCAGGGGGAGGATTGGAAACCCGCCCGCCCTCGGTTGCCAAACCCCCGCCGCCCCAGCAAAGGTGCGCATCGACCGGCCAGGGGGACCAGATGAGCAGCGACAACCGGGTATCCTTCGCGCCCGGCACCGACCGAAACGCAGCCGTCGCCGAAGCGACCGCGATCCTGCGCCGCGACGGCGTGGTTGTGCTCGACGACCTGATCGACCCCGCGCTGATCGCCACCGCCAGCGCCGAGATTGCCGCCCGCCACCCCGACATGGCCGAGCCCAACCGCAGCAAATATTTCGGCCCCTATGCCGGTCGCCACACGATTCCCTTGCTGATCGACGGCACGCTTGCCGACCCCGCGATCCTGCTTCCCAAGCCGGTCGCGCACATCGCGATCGAGCTGCTCGACGAGGCGTTCAAGGTCGACTCGGTCGGCCTACTCGTCGCGGTCCCCGGCGCGCAGGACCAGACCGCCCACCGCGACGCCTGGCTCTACCCGCGCGAAGGGCTCGACCGCCTCCTACCCCCCTTCGCGCTCGCCTTCGCCGTCCCGCTGGTAACGATGGACGAAGTCAGCGGCCGCACCGCCTTCTGGCGCGCGAGCCATCGCTCCGGCGCGACCGACACACCGACAACGCCATACGACCTCGCCCCCACCGTCCACCCCGGCAGCGCGATCCTGTGGGATTACCGCATCTACCACACCGGCCTCGCCAACCACGGCACGGTTCCGCGCCCCGTGATCTTCAGCGCACTCAGCCGCGAATGGTGGGTCGAAATCGACCCGCCCGAGGCGAAGGCGTATCGCAAGCTCAATGTGGCACGGGGGGTGTTCGACAGCTGGAAGCCGCGCTGGCAGGCACGGTTCAGCCGGGCGGATGTCGTCGGAATGCATCGGTGAGGCTGGCTCGCGACACCGATCGACCACGCTTCAGCATCATTATGTCGTAGGATAAAGCCGTCCATTTTCATTGATTTGTCGCGCGATCCGGTCATTGTCGCCGCGTTTTGATCTTACGAGTCTCGGGGGGCATTGATGGTTGAGTTCGGCGCGGTTGGGCGGCCGCTTATGGGCGGAACGCGGGATGTCGCTCTGCCTTATTCCAATGATGTCGATCTCGCTGACCTGCGCGGAACCGATGGCGATGACGTTCTGGAGGGCGGCGACGGCAACGACACGCTCGTCGGCGGCGCGGGTCGCGACACCCTCAACGGCGGCGCGGGCAACGATATCC
>JBHYGP010000037.1:1917-6707 GCA_051858935.1 Sphingomonas sp. | reverse complement strand
CACGCTCGGCAAAGTCCATCAGCAGCGAATCGAAGCTGACGACGTGAATCTCGCCGTCGAGGTCCGCGACCTCGCGCCGGACCATGTCCATCCGCTCCTCGACCGTGAACATCGGGTTCTTGGACGGGTTGGTGGTGACGCCGATGACGAGCCGGTCGACCAGCTTCGCGCCGCGCCGGATGATGTCCATATGGCCAAGCGTGATCGGATCGAAGGTGCCGGGATAGACGCCGGTGCGGGTGGTCATCGTTCAGGCTCCCAAAACGGGTTAGCGGTCGCGTTCGAGCACGAAGCGGGCGATGGCGCGGAGGAGGTCGGCTTCGGGGCCGTAGCTGTGGAGATGGGCGATCGCCTGATCGACCAGCATCCGCGCCTGTTCGCGGGCGCGGTCGATGCCGAGCAGCGAGAGGAAGGTTTCCTTGCCCGCCGCCTCATCCTTGCGCAGTTGCTTGCCGACTGCGTGCTGATCGCCCTCGACGTCGAGGATGTCGTCGGCGATCTGGAAGGCGAGGCCGATGTCGCGGGCATAGCCGCGCAGGCCGGTGCGCCCCTCGGGCGGCAGGCGGCCGAGGATCGCGCCCGCCTCGACCGAGCAGCGCGCCGGTCTTGAGCGCCTGACACCGGGTGACGGTGGCGAGGTCGAAGCTGGTGTTTTCGGCGACCAGATCCATCATCTGCCCGCCCGCCATGCCCGAGGGGCCGGATGCCTGCGCGAGATCGGCAATCAGCTCGGCGCGGACGAACGGGTCGGCATGGGTGGCGGGATCGGCGAGGATTTCGAAGGCGAGCGCATGGAGGCAGTCACCGGCGAGGATCGCGGTCGCTTCATCGAATGCCTTGTGCACCGTCGGCTTGCCGCGGCGCATATCGTCGTCGTCCATCGCAGGCAGATCGTCATGGATCAGCGAGTAGACATGGATGGCCTCGATCGCGGTGGCGACGCGCGCGGTGCAGCGGCGGTCGACCGCGAACAGCTGTGCTGTGGCGAAGGTGAGCAGCGGGCGCAGCCGCTTGCCGCCGCCGATCGCGGCGTGGCGCATCGCTTCATAGAGCTTGGCGCGCGGGTCGGCGGGGACGGCGAGGAACTGGTCGAACTGACGGTCGATCTCTGCCGCGACATCGCGCAGCGCGGTTTCGAGGGTCTGGCTGGCGTCGGCCACGTCCGCGCTCATCCTGCGGCGAAGGGGGTGGTGCCGGTGACGTTGCCGCTGGCGTCGGCGCGCACCTGTTCGATCCGCGCCTGCGCCGCGTCGAGGCGGGCCTGACACTGGCGGCGCAGCGCGTCGCCGCGTTCGTACAGGGTGATCGCCTGATCGAGCGGCACGTCGCCGGTTTCGAGCTGGCCGACGATCCGCTCGAGTTCGCGAAGGGCATCCTCAAAGGACAGAGCGGCGATGTCGATCTGGTCGGTCATGGCGATGCTATGCGATGGCGGCGGAACCAATTCAACCTCCCGCGATTGGCGGGGAGTGCCTAGATAGGCGTTTGAATGTTGTGCTCCTGCGCAGGCAGGAGCCCAGAGTCGCGGGCGATGCCGCTTGTGGCCCTGGGCTCCTGCCTGCGCAGGAGCACAAGGAAATCAGGAGCGCGCATGTTTACCAGCATCAATCCGGCGACGGGCGAACCGGGCGAGCGGTTCGAAGAACTGGACGGCGATGGGGTTGAGGCGGCGCTGGTGCGCGCGGATGCGGCGTTTGCGTCGTGGCGGGTCAGTCCGGTTGAGCAGCGCGTAGCGTTGCTGAACGCGATTGCCGAGCGGTTCGAGGCTGGGAAGCACCATCTGGCCGAAACCGCGACGCGCGAGATGGGCAAGACGCTGGCGTCGGCGGTGGCCGAGGTCGAGAAATGCGTTGCGGGCTTCCGCTATTATGCCGAGCATGGGCCGGCGTTTTTGAAGGGCGAGGAGATCGCGCTGCCGACCGGGCGGGTGGTGACGCACTGGCTGCCGCTGGGGCCGGTGCTGGCGATCATGCCGTGGAATTTTCCGTACTGGCAGGTGGTGCGCTGGCTCGCGCCGACGATTTTGGCGGGCAATGTCGGGTTGTTGAAGCACGCCTCGCTGACGCAGGGCGTCGCGGCGCTGATCCAGCAGATGGTGAGCGCGGCGGGTGCGCCGGACGGGCTGTTCCAGAACCTTCCGATCAAGTCGGACAAGGTGTCGCGGATCATCGCCGACAAGCGCGTGGTCGCGGTTACGCTGACCGGGAGCGAGGGGGCGGGGGCCAAGGTCGCGGAAGCGGCGGGGCGCGCGCTCAAAAAGGTCGTGCTGGAGCTGGGCGGGTCGGACCCGTTCATCGTCATGCCCTCCGCCGATCTCGACGCGGCGGTGAAGACGGCGGTGAAGGCGCGCATCCAGAATGCCGGGCAAAGCTGTATCTGTGCCAAGCGGATGATCGTGCATGCCGATGTCTATGACGCGTTCGCCGAGAAGTTCATCGCGGCGATGGAGGCGGTGACGATCGGCGATCCGATGGAGGACGGGGTCGAGATGGGGCCGCTGTCGAGCGTCGAGCAGCGCGACACGGTGCTGGAGCAGCTGAAGCGCGCGGTCGCGGCGGGCGCGGTGCTGCATGGCGGGGAGAAGATCGACCGTGAGGGCGCGTGGATGCGCGCGGGGGTGCTGACCGATGTCGATCCCGAGGCGGAGTTCGCGAAGGAGGAGATTTTTGGGCCGGTCGCGATGCTGTTCCGGGCGGAATCGATCGACGATGCGATCCGGCTGGCGAACGACGTGCCCTATGGGCTGGGGTCGAGCGTGTGGACGAACGACGCCGACGAGCAGGCGCGGCTGGTGCGCGACATCGCGGCGGGGATGACCGCGGTGAACCAGATGCTGGCGTCAGTGCCGGGCGCGCCGTTCGGCGGGGTCAAGCTGTCCGGCCATGGCCGCGAGCTGGGGCCGTGGGGGCTGCATGAGTTTATGAATTTGAAGGCTGAGATGCGGGACTGAGCGATTCGTTAGCAGATCCGCGACAGAGTGGAACGCTGTTCGCGTACAATTCGACGGAGCAGGAGCAGATGCTTTTTGCCGCAATACGCATCCTGCTCGTATGGGTGGGCGGGCTTGCTTTCGTTTCAAGCCAAGCAAACGATATCCGAGATGCTAATCTAATTCTATTTATGCTTGTGATCTTCTACGGAATACCGGTGCTATTATTTCTCGCATTTATGTATCTCGTCGAGACTAAATTATTCAAATCCACGCTTCCAATAATGGGCCTTCTCTTGGGCCCGCTGGTATCGGGACTGGCATGGGTCGACGCAACTGGTCCGATTGGTGAGCTGGCATTGCCCATGGGCCTAATGTGGTTAGCCACCGGGATCATCCGCGCGTTCAGATTTCGTCCACCACCCGCTTGGCCGTAAACCGCTGGAGCGACGCCCTTTAAGTTTGTTGAAGGGCGGGAGTGGCGCTTCGACAAGCTCAGCACAAACGGGGTTGTGGGGGCTGCGTCAAAAAAGAAGAAGACCCTCCCCAACCCCTCCCGCGAGCGGGAGGGGCTTAAGAAGAAAGTGGGGGGCTTAAGAGGCCGCTGACTCCGCCGCGATCTCCAGCAGCAGGTCCTTGCGGCTCAGCTTGCCGATCATCGTCTTGGGCAGTTTTTCGCGCACCACCACCGCGTCCACGCGCTCGTGCTTGCCGACTTGCGGGTTGAGCCAGTTGCGCAGGTCGTCGCCGGTTACCGGCTCCGCGTCTTCGTTCAGCGCGACATAGGCGCGGGGGACTTCGCCCATGCGGGGGTCGGGCATGCCGACGACCAGCGCCTCCTTGATCGCGGGGTGGTGGTAGAGGACGTCCTCGACATGTTTGGGGAAGACCTTGAACCCGCCGACCGAGATCATGTCCTTGAGCCGGTCGACGATGCGGATGAAGCCGTCTGCGTCGATCTGGCCGACATCGCCGGTGCGCAGCCAGCGGGTGCCGTTGGCGTCGTGGCAGAAGGTGGTGTCGTCGGTCTCCGGGCGGTCCCAGTATCCGGCCATGATCTGTGGCCCGGCGAGGACGATTTCGCCCGGCTCGCCCTGTGGCACGTCGCGCGAGGGGTCTTCCTTGTCGACCAACCGCACGCGGGTGGCGACGATCGGCTGGCCGATGGTGCCGGACTTGCCCGCGCCGCGATAGGGGTTGGCGGAGACAACGCCCGAGCTTTCGGACAGGCCATAGCCTTCGATCAGCGTCGCGCCGGTTTCGGCCTCGAACCGTTTCTTGAGTTCGGCGGGCAGGGGGGCACCGCCGGAGATGCAGTAGAGCAGGCTGGACCAGTCGGTCGATTTCGAATGCGGGTGGTCGATCAGCGCCTGGAACATCGTCGGGACGCCGGGCAGCGCGGTCGGTTTGGTGCGGTTGATCGCCGCCAGCGCCTGCGCCGCGTCGAAGCGCGGGAGCATCACGATTTCGCCGCCGGTCAGGATGGTGCGGTTGAGGACGCAGGTGTTGGCGAAGACGTGGAAGAAGGGGAGGACGCCGAGCACGCGGTCGAGGCTGGAGCCGAGATCGGGGTCGAGCTTTGCCACCTGCCGCGCATTGGCGGAGAGGTTCTGGTGGGTCAGCATCGCGCCCTTGGGCACGCCGGTGGTGCCGCCGGTGTACTGGATCAGCGCGAGATGGGTTTGCGGGTCGATCTGCGCCGCGACGCAGGCGCCGTCATTGGCGATCAGCTGCGAGAAGGCGGTGATGCGCGGGTCGTTGGGGGTTGCCGCGACCTCGGCGCGCTTGAACAGGCGGTAGAGGATCGACTTGGTGGGGGGCAGCGCGCCGGCGACCGATCCGACGATCAGGCGTTCGAGGC
>JBHYGP010000037.1:0-1907 GCA_051858935.1 Sphingomonas sp. | reverse complement strand
CCGCTCTTGTCCAGCACCTTGAGCGCGGTCGGGAGCAAAGCGGTGGCGCTGAGCGTGAACAGCAGGCGGGTGCCGCTGTCGGCGACCTGCGCGGCGAGTTCGTCGACGCTGTAGAGCGGCGAGAAATTGACCACCGTCGCGCCGAGCTTGAGGATGCCATAATAGGCTGCGACGTAATGCGGGACGTTGGGCAGGAACAGGCCGATGCGGTCGCCCGGGCCATAGCCGAGTGCCTTGAGGCCGCAGGCGACGCGGTTCGCGCCATCGAGCGTTTCGGCGAAGCTGTAATGGCGGCCGAGAAAGTCGAGCAAAGGGGCATTGCCCTTGCGCCGCGCCGATTCCTCGAACGCATCGACCATGGAGAGCGGGGGCAGGATCTGGTCCCACGGACCGGGATGACGATAGCTATTGCGCCAGGCGTACTCGGGATCGCTCATTTACACGAGTGTAAGCAAGGCCCGGCGAAAGGCAAGTCAGCGCAGCGTGCGTTCGGTCCAGGTGTAGAGGACCGAGACCGCAAGCACGCCGGTATCGACCGCGGCCTGGAACTTGCGCGGGGTCTTGTCGGTGATCTCGTGCGTCAGGATTTCAAATTCGGCGCTCGGGCGCACCGTTGCGGCAGTTACCAGCAGCGCAGCGGCGCTGGCGGCCAGAACGATCCTGCGTTTGCTCAACTGGTCCATCGCGCCCTCCCGATGGGCGCGCTTTAGGGCAGAAGCGGGCTGAACGAAAGCTGAATTGCCGGTCAGGCGGCGAGTGGGGCGGCCTTGACGCGGTCGCGACCCGCCGACTTGGCGTCGAACAATGCGCGGTCGGCGGCGCGGTAGAGCGATTTCCACTGTTTCTCGTCGGCGATTCCGCCGTCCGCGATGCCGATGCTGGCGGTAACGCGCAGGTCGAACGGCATGCGGGTGGCGCGCAGCCGGGCGAGCAGGACTTCGGGATCGACCGGGTGCGCGGCGTCGCACAGCAGCGCGAACTCCTCGCCGCCGATCCGCGCGATCAGCGCGGTTTCGGGGGCGAGCGCGCGCAATGTGCGGGCGACGACACGCAGCACTTCGTCGCCGCCGTCATGGCCGATCGTGTCATTGACCTGCTTGAACCGGTCGAGGTAGAGGATCAGCAGCGTCTGTTCAAGGCTGCGCCCGATCGCCTGACCAAGGAAGGCGCGGCGGTTGAGCAGGCCGGTAAGCGGGTCGAGATCGGCGAGGCGGCGTGCGACCGTCTCCGCCGCGATCGCCGCGTCACGCTCACGGCTGAGCAGGCGGATGCGATAGGCGATGGCGATCGACGACAGCAGGGCCTCCGCCGCCATCGACATCAACGTCGAATTATCGAGCCAGAAGCTCCACGGCACCACGCCCAGTCCGTTGAGGACGCGCAGGCACCCGGCGACGATCGGCGCGGCCCAGGCGATGCCGAACAGCCACAGGAAATTCGAGCGATTCACCCACGCGGATATCACGATCGCGACGATCGGGACGATCATCGCCGCGAATATCCAGTTGTAGATCGTGCTGAGCAGATGGGGCGCGAACTGGCCGAACAGCGCGAAGCCGACACCTGCCGTCATTAGCGTCGCCATGCTGATCCGAAGGAACATGCGCAGCCGCGGTCCGAAGACATGCTCCTCGAAAAAGGTGCGGGCGAACCACAGCAGTGACGCCGCCGCGAAGGTGAGCAGCAGATAATTGATCCGCAGCCGCGTGGTGTTGGCGATGTCCGGTATCAGCCAGGCGAGCGCGCCCGACGAAGTGAAGGCATAGGCCATCAGCGCCGCGACCATCACCGCGTAGGCAAGCTGGAAACGGTAGCGCAGCGTCGCCCACAGAGCGAGATTATAAGTCAGCAGCGCGATGCACAGCCCGCCGAACGCAGCATAGAGCGCGGCCATGAACAGGTTCGCG
>JBHYGP010000036.1:0-6741 GCA_051858935.1 Sphingomonas sp. | reverse complement strand
GCCGCGAATTGGTGTCGATATTCGCGGTGCCGATGAAGCCCTTCATCAGCTTGTTGGCGACATAATAATCCTCGGTCAGCAACTGGCCCGAGACGTAGAAGGCGACGCTGCCCGGCCCATGCCGCGCGATCGTGTCGCGAAAGCGTTTGGCGACCAGGTTCAGCGCCTTGTCCCAGCTGGCGCGTTTGAGGCCGATCACCGGGTGGAGCAGCCGCCCTTCGAGCCCGACCGTCTCGCCGAGATGCGTACCCTTCGAACACAGCCGGCCGCGATTGGCGGGGTGGTCGGGATCCCCCTCGATCCGCACCGCCCGCTCGCCGATGACGGTCGCGCGGATGCCGCAGCCGACCCCGCAATAGGCGCAGGTGGTCTCGATAGCCCTCTCCCCTTCAGGGGAGAGGGTTGGGAGAGGGGCCTGAGGTGGAGGTTGAGTCACCACGACTCCCCCTCTCCCCAACCCTCTCCCCTGAAGGGGAGAGGGAGCTTCACGCCGCCGCCTTCAGCGTGCTGGCACGACAGATCAGCACCCGCCCGCCACTCACCTTCACCGGCACCGTCGGGGTGCAGCCCTTGTCCTCGCCCAGCGCCTCGCCGGTGGTCAGCGAGATGCGCCAATTGTGCAGCGGGCACGCCACAGCGCCGCCATGGACGATACCCTGCGACAGCCGCCCATGTTTGTGCGGGCAGCGGTCAAGCAAGGCGAACACCTTGTTCTCGCCCGTGCGGAAGATCGCGATGTCGTCGCCACCCTCGACCTGCACCGTCCGGCTCCCGCGCACCGGGATTTCATTCAGCCAGCCGATATCGAGCCACTCGCCGATCATGCCATCTCTCCTACGGGGGTGAAGCGCGCCATTGGCGCATGATGCTCGCGCTCGGCGCCCTGCGCGCGTGCCGCCCAGGGATCGTCCTGCGAGAACGTCTGCGAATGGAAGAAGCGCGCGGCGAGGTCGGCGCGGATGTCCGCATCCTCGAGCAACCGCGACCGCACATACTCGACCCCCACCCGCTCGATCCACGGCGCGGTGCGCTCCAGATAGCGCGCCTCTTCGCGATAGAGCTGGATAAAGGCGGCGCAATGCTCGATTGCCTCGACCTCGGTCGCGACCTTGCACAGCAGGTCGGTGGCGCGGACATGAATGCCGCCATTGCCGCCGACATGGAGTTCGTAGCCCGAGTCCACGCAGACGACGCCGAAATCCTTGATCGTCGCTTCGGCGCAGTTGCGCGGACAGCCGCTGACCGCGATCTTGAACTTGTGCGGCATCCACGACCCCCAGGTCTCCCGCTCGATCTTGACCCCAAGCCCCGTCGAATCCTGCGTGCCGAAGCGGCACCATTCGGACCCGACACACGTCTTCACCGTGCGCAGCGACTTGCCATAGGCATGGCCGCTGACCATCCCCGCGGCGTTAAGATCAGCCCAGACGGCGGGCAGATCCTCCTTCTTGATCCCGAAGATGTCGAGCCGCTGGCCACCGGTCACCTTGACCATCGGGGCATTATATTTCTCGACCACATCCGCGATCGCGCGCAGCTCGGTCGGGTTGGTCAGGCCACCCCACATTCGCGGGACGACCGAATAGGTGCCGTCCTTCTGGATATTGGCGTGCATCCGCTCATTGACGAAGCGGCTCTGCTGGTCGTCGACATAGACGCCCGGCAGCGCGCAG
Organism: Sphingomonas sp.; assembly: GCA_051858935.1. Lineage (GTDB taxonomy): Bacteria > Pseudomonadota > Alphaproteobacteria > Sphingomonadales > Sphingomonadaceae > Sphingomonas. The sequence continues at coordinate 5,068 of JBHYGP010000036.1, read as the reverse complement.
AGCAGATAGTAATTGAGCGCAGGGCGGCACGACGAGCAGCCATCGGGCGTGCTCCAGTGCAGCTTCTGCATCACCTCCGGGATCGATCGCATGTCCTGTGCAACGATCTCACGCCGGACATCGTCATGGCCAAAGCTGGTGCATTTGCACATCGTCTTGGCGCCCGCCTGCACCTCGTCGCCAAGGGTCAAAGCGAGAATGGACTCGACCAGCCCGGTGCAGCTCCCGCAACTCGCCGACGCCTTGCAGGTCGCGCGGACGGCATCCAGGCTATGCGCCCCCTTGGCGATGCACGACACCACCTGCCCCTTGGTCACGCCGTTGCAGCCGCAGATTTCCGCATCGTCGGAAAGCGCCGCAACGGCCGCCTTAGGGTCCGCCGCGCCCCCTCCCTGGGCGAAGGCCTGACCGAAGATCAGCAGGTCGCGGACATGGGCGACACTCTCCTGCTTCTTGAGCAGGTCGAAATACCAGTTGCCGTCGGCGGTATCGCCATAGAGCACCGCGCCGACGATGCGGTCGTCCTTGACCACCACGCGCTTGTACACCCCGCGCGCGGCGTCGCGCATGACGATGTCCTCGCACCCGTCCCCGCCGGAGAAGTCGCCCGCCGAGAAGACGTCGATCCCCGACACCTTGAGCTTGGTCGAGGTCACCGATCCACGATAACCGCTGGGGCTGCCGGTCATGTGATCGGCCAGGCTGCGGCACATGTCCCAGAGCGGTGCGACCAGCCCATAGACATTTCCGTCATGCTCGACGCACTCGCCGACCGCGAGGACATCGGGGTCGCTGGTGACCATATGGTCATCGACCTTGATCCCGCGCCCGACCTCCAGCCCCGCCGCGCGGGCAAGGCCCGATGCCGGACGGATGCCGACCGCCATGACGACCAGATCGGCGGCGATCCGCGTCCCGTCCTTTAGGACCACGCCTTCGACCTTGCCCTCGCCGATAATCTCGGCGGTGTCCGCCCCGGTCAGGATCACCTGCCCGCGCGCCTCCAGCGCCTGTTTGAGTAGCCACCCGGCGGCCTCGTCCAATTGACGCTCCATCAGCGTAGGCATCAGGTGCAGTACCGTCACCTTCATGCCGCGCAGGCTCAGGCCGTGCGCCGCCTCCAGCCCCAGCAGACCGCCGCCGATCACTACCGCGCTCCCGCCCTTTTCGGCGGCGGACAGCATCGTCCCGACATCGTCCATGTCGCGGAACGCGATCACACCTGGCAACTGGTGGCCGGGCACCGGGATGATGAACGGATCGGAACCGGTCGCGATCAACAGCTTGTCATAGCCGGTCGTGACGCCCCGACGCGACGTCACCGTCTTCTCTGCGCGGTCGATCGCGATCACCGGGTCACCGGCGATCAGGTCGATGCCATGTTCGGCATACCAGTCCGCACCATTGATCACGATGTCGTCGAACGCCTTCTCCCCTGCCAGCACGGGCGAGAGCATGATGCGGTTGTAATTCACCCGCGGTTCGGCGCCGAAGATGGTGACGCGATAGCGCGCAGGGTCGCGGGCAAGGATTTCCTCGACCGCACGGCACCCGGCCATGCCGTTGCCGATCACCACCAGATGCTCGCGCGTGTCGTCCTTCGCAGCCGTGACAGGTTGCAGTTCCATCAGAGTGTCCAGTCCAGTTGCAGCCAGAATTTGCTTGTATCGGTGGCGAAGCCGGCCGCGCGGTAATCGGCGAAGCGCACCGATGCGGTGGTCCTGCCCAGCTTCGCCGAGGCGAGCAGATTGAGTTCGTCGCCATAATGGCGGGTCAGGCGGTCGCTTTCGTAACGGTGCCAGGCAGCCTGCAGCGTCACTCCCTTGGCCGGGCCGATCGCCTTCCAGCCCCAGCCTGCGCTCAGATACAGATCGCGCACGCCATCGGCGGGCGTCGCCAGATATTTGTCCGCCCAGCCCTGAAACTTGAAATTGGTGCCAAGCGGGGTCTGAAAGCTGGTCAGCGCAACGCCATTGTCCGCGCCCAGCACCTCATAGCCGCCGCCCAGTTTCGCGCCGCCGAGGCCCACCGATATGTCCGCCAGCCAATAGGCGGCGGCATAGTCGTTGGGATTGCGCGCCATGTCGCTCTGGCGCGCATGGCTGAGCTGATAGGCGAGCTTCGCCTTGCCCAGCATTCGCGATCCCGCCAGCCGCACGCCGAAGGTTTGGCTCGACAGGCGGAACCCCTGCACCGCCGCCTCGTCCTGATCGACCCAGTATCCAAAGCCGGTGACCGTCCCGATCGGGCTGGCCCAGGACAGATTGGCGAAGACATTGTCGCCGCCCACCGCCCGTTGCCGCGCTCCAGTTCCGTCGATCCCCCAGATCGTCCGCACGCTCCAGGCATAGCTGAGGTCCGCCTTGACGCCCTTCACCGGTGTCACCTCGGCGCGCACCGCGTCGAAACTCTGCCCGTTCTGGCGGAACCCGACCGCCCCGACAAAGCGCTCGTCGTCCAGGGCGATCCGCTGCCGCCCGGCGGTCAGCGTCACCACCGGCAGCTTGAGCGCGATCTGCGCCCGGTAGATCGCCACATTCTCCGGGTCGGCGATCAAGGGGAGTGTCGCCGAGCCGGAAAGCCCGTCAAAATAGCGGCCGGCGACCGCGACATTGCCCTGCGCCTCGACCAGCGCTGTCAGCGGACCCTCGCTCGCCTGAACCCCGGCGCGGACCCGCAGCGTGACCGCGTCAGCGTCGACCGGCAGGCCGTCCTGCTCGACCTGTTCATAGCGCAGTCGCGCGTCGATCAGGGGCGTGAGCGACTGGGCGGTGGTGGGCGTCGCCACCACCAGCCCGATTAGCGGGAATGGGGTGCGCATCGGATCAGATCCGCACGCCGGCAGCAGTGCCCCAGGTCTCGCGCCACTTGGCCTTGACCAGCATCAGCCCGCCCAGCGCGACGATCGCCAGCCCCGCGAAGATCAGAAAGCCGGGCGAGAAGCTGCCGGTCCACTGCTTCGCCAGTCCGAGCGAGGAAGCGAGGTAGAAGCCGCCGACCCCGCCCGCCATGCCGACCAGGCCGGTCATCACCCCGATCTCCGCCGAGAAGCGCTGTGGCACCAGCTGGAACACCGACCCGTTGCCGGTGCCGAGCGCCAGCATCCCGATCACGAACAGCAACAGCGCGGTGACGAAATTGTCCACCATCGCCACCCCGGCAAGCGCGAAGGCGGCGAGGATGAATACCCCCGTCAACGCCTTGACCCCGCCGATCGCGTCGGCCAGCGCCCCGCCCAACGGCCGCACCAGCGAGCCCGCAAACACGCACGCCGCAGTGGCATAGCCCGCCTGGATCGTGGTCAGCCCGAACTGGTCGGTGAAATAGATTGGCAGGCTGGCGGCGAGCCCGACAAAGCCGCCGAAGGTGACCGAATAAAAGCCCATCAGCCACCAGCTGTCGGCGGTCTTGAGCGGCTGGAAGTAATGTTTGAGCGACTTCGCCGCAGGGCGGCCCGGCGCGTCCTTTGCCATGAGGACATAGGCGATCAGCACCACAGTCAGCGGAATGCAGGCAAGGCCGAGCACATCGTTCCAGCCAAAGATCTTGGCCAACCCCGGTGCGAACAGGGCCGCGAGTACTGTGCCGGAATTGCCCATCCCGGCCAGTCCCATCGCCTTGCCCTGATGCTCGGGCGGATACCAGCGGCTGGCGAGCGGCAAGGCAATCGCGAAGCTCGCTCCGGCAAAGCCGAGGATGACGCCAAGCGCCAGCGTCCCGGCAAAGCTCGTCACCCCCATCGACCAGGCCGTGAACAGGCCGGCGATGACGATAATCTGGCTAATCGTCCCCGAATTTTTCGGCCCGATGCGGTCGACCAGCAGGCCATTGACCACGCGCAGCAGCGCCCCCGCCAGCGTCGGCACCGCGACCATCAGCCCCTTTTCGGCTGGGGTCAGCGCCAGCGTCTTCGAAATCTCGGGCGCAAGCGGCCCGAGGATGACCCACACCATGAAGGCGAGGTCGAAATAGAGAAACGCCGCGATCAGCGTCGGCGTATGCCCGCTCGACCAAAAGGTCGATTTCTCGGCGGACGGCTGCGCGTCCAGATAGGTTGTTGCCATCGTCTCAGTCCCCGAATGCGACCGGCACGAAAAAAGCCGCCAGAACGGCGGCCTTGCGGGCGCGTCCTGGCGGCTTCGTTGCCTGTTGAGGTTGAAGGAGCTTGCGCTCCCGCCCGTTGCGACCCGCTCCCCCCGTTGGCAGCGATGCGCATCAATCTTTCCGACTTCCTCGCCGGACAGACAGAAAGCTGCCTGATTCGCTTCGCAGGCGCAAGGCGAATCTTCGCACGTGCAATATTTTTAGGTGCGGCGCGTCATGGCAGGTTCGCGAGATACCCTGCTATGTCCTCGGGATCGAACGATCTTCCGTCGAAAAAGCGGTCGGCACCCAAGGTCAGCCGCCCCTGCACCGACCCCACTCCGATCGGCGCGTCGAGACCACCCTCCAGCTTCGAGCTGGCCCCCGGCAGCGGCGCACCCGACCCCGACAGCGCCTCACGATACAGGTCCGGGCGGAACACCTCCGCCGCGGTCGCAGCGTCGGCGTCAGAATACCCGCTCCCATCCCAGCGCGTCATCTGGGCATAGAGCCACGCCGCCTGACTGCGCCACGGGAAGTTCGCCGCCTCGCGATACTGAAACATGAAGTCGGGATAATGAACCGGCTCGCCCCCCGGGGTCAGCCGCAACCGATCGGTGATCGCGCGCAGCACCGCGTCGGGTGAGGCGTCGAGATAGCCCGCGCCGGCAAGGATCGTGGCATTCGCCTCCGCATTGGCGGGATCGACGAAATGCGCGGCCGCCGCGTGCAGCGCGCGGATCAGGCGCAGCACCGCGTCGTGCCGCTCCTCGACCACCGCGCTGCGCAGCGCCAGCACCTTCTCCACCCCGCGCCGCCAGATCTGCGAAGTGGCGAGCGCGATCCGCCCCACGCCGCGGTCGACCGCGATCGAATTCCACGGCTCGCCGACGCAGATGCCATCGACCTCACCCGCCGCCAGTGCATCGGCGGCAAAGGGCGGGCTGGTCACCACGATATCCAGATCGATATCGGGCCGGATACC
>JBHYGP010000035.1:0-18104 GCA_051858935.1 Sphingomonas sp. | reverse complement strand
CGCGACGAGCAACATGGTGAGATCGAAACGGTCCATCAGCGCGGCGCTGACCGGTGCACTGATCGCCGCGGCCATGCCGGCGACCGAGGAGATGCGGAGCAGCGCGAGCAGACCGAGCCACACCGCCGCGAAAACCAGGCCGCAGGGCCAATGGAGCGCCAGCACGATGCCCATCAACGTGGCAACGCCCTTGCCGCCCTTGAATTTGAGCCATATCGGGTAGCAATGGCCGACAAAGGCCGCCGCTGCGGCGAGCAGGCTAAGCCCCGGCCAGATCGCTTCCGCAATCCACACCGCCGCCGCGCCCTTGAGCAGGTCGAGCAACAAGGTTGCCGCCGCCAGCCCCTTGCGCCCCGTCCTCAGCACATTGGTCGCGCCGATATTGCCCGATCCGATCTGGCGCAGGTCCCCCGCCCCGGCGAGACGGGTCAGGATGACCCCGAACGGGATCGAGCCGAGAAGATAACCGAGCGCGATGGCGAGCACCGGCGCGATGGTGGCGAGTTGCGTCTGCATGAGTCCCCTTGCTTGGACAAAGGCTAGGTCGTTCGCTAATCGGGCGCAACAATCTCGATCAGCAGGCGATCTTCATGGCCGATACCCGGCCCCTTCTCTTCTTCGATTCGGGCGTGGGCGGGCTGTCAGTGCTGGAGCCGACCCGCGCGCTGCTGCCGTATGCGCCCCTGGTCTATGCCGCCGACAGCGCGGGATTTCCCTATGGGACGCGCAGCGAAGGCGAGATCGCCGCGCGCGTCCCCGCTTTGCTCGGGCGGCTCGCCGAGCGGTACAAGCCGCGGCTGATCGTCATTGCGTGCAACACCGCCTCGACCATCGCGCTGGCCCATGTCCGCGCCGCGCTCGACGTGCCGATCGTCGGCACCGTGCCCGCGATCAAGCCCGCTGCGGAAGCATCACGCACGCGCGTGATCGGCGTGTTGGGGACGCAGGCCACAGTGCGCCAGCCCTATGTCGACGACCTGACTGCGCGTTTCGCCGCTGACTGCACGGTGCTGCGCCATGGAAGCGCCGAGCTGGTCGAGCTGGCCGAGGCAAAGCTGCGTGGCGCGCCGACCGATCTGGCGCGCTACCGGGCGGTGCTGGACGGGCTGATCCACCAGCCGGGCGGTGATCGCATCGACGTGATCGTCAATGCCTGCACCCATTTCCCCTTGGTCGAGGCCGAACTCGCCGCCGCCGCACCCCGCCCGCTACGCTTCGTCGATGGCGGGCCGGGGATTGCGCGGCGGATCGCGCATCTGACTCAGGGGCAGGATTGGCCCGCGACAGCTGCGCCCGGAATCGCGGTGTTCACCGCGATTCCTGATCCGGCTCTCGCTCCTGCATTGGCGGGTTACGGCCTCGATCGGATCGAGACGCTTTGACCGTCAGCGGAGCGGGATCGCCGGCGTCCCGGTCATGACCTTGACCCGTTCGGCATAGCCGTCGGCCATCGCAAGATGCGCGTGGCGCGCGCCCGAATCGCGCGCCTTGGCTGCGCGATCACGTTCGGCCCGTTCGCGCCGGGTGAAGTAATCGACATCGTTCTGCGACATCGGGATTCTCCCAGTTATTTTCCTGAAGCGGGAGCGCATTGGTCTCTCAGCCGCAGAAATGCCCGGAGTCCCGTTCTGCGGTGCAATTGCCTTAGCAGATTTCGACGGCCGAGTCCTGATCTGGGGCAAGTGGAAGCGCAACGAAGTTCCGATCGCGCTCATCGAAAAACTAGGTGATCGGCACAGTAGCGCCCTGCCCCAAAAATCGCTAACGGGGCAAAATGACCAGCGAGGCTCCCCCGCGCGCGGTAGATTATTCGCGTGTCTTCAACCAGGCGATCGACCGGCTGCATGCCGAAGGACGGTATCGCGTCTTCATCGACATTCTGCGCAACAAAGGCATGTTTCCCAATGCGCGCTGCTTTGCCGGTCATAACGGTCCAAAGCCGATCACCGTGTGGTGCTCCAACGACTATCTCGCCATGGGCCAGCACCCCAAGGTGATCGAGGCGATGGAAGAGGCGCTGCACGATGTCGGTGCTGGATCGGGCGGCACGCGGAATATAGGCGGCAACACCCATTATCACGTCCATCTCGAGGGCGAGCTTGCCGATTTGCACGGCAAGGAAGCCGCGTTGCTGTTCACCAGTGGCTATGTCTCGAACGAGGCGACGCTGTCGACGCTGGCCAAGGTGCTGCCCGGCTGCATCATCTATTCGGACGAGCTCAACCACGCATCGATGATCGCGGGGATCCGCAATTCGGGGTGCGAGAAGCGGGTGTGGCGGCACAACGACCTTGAGCATCTCGAGGAATTGCTGGCGGCCGACGATCCGTCGGTGCCCAAGCTGATTGCGTTCGAGAGCGTCTATTCGATGGATGGCGACGTCGCCCCGCTCCATGCGATCTGCGACCTGGCGGACAAATATAACGCGCTGACCTATCTCGACGAGGTGCACGCGGTCGGCATGTACGGCACGCGTGGTGGCGGAATTTCGGAGCGCGACGGGGCCGCATCACGGCTGACGATCATCGAAGGGACGTTGGGCAAGGCGTTCGGGGTGATGGGCGGCTATATCGCCGCAGATCGCACCATTGTGGATGTGATTCGCAGCTATGCGCCCGGCTTCATCTTCACGACCTCGCTCTCGCCCGTGCTGGTGGCGGGCGCGCTGGCTTCGGTGCGCCACCTCAAGCAGTCGAGCGAAGAGCGCGACGGGCAGCAGGCTGCGGCGGCACGGTTGAAGACGATGTTCGCCGATGCGGGACTTCCGGTCATGGACAGCGTCACGCACATCGTGCCGTTGATGGTCGGCGATCCGGTACGCGCGAAGAAGATCAGCGACATTCTGCTCGCCGAATATGGCGTCTATGTTCAGCCGATCAACTATCCGACCGTCCCGCGCGGGACCGAACGGCTCCGGTTTACGCCCGGGCCGGCGCATGACGAAGTGATGATGGCCGAACTGACCGCCGCACTGGTCGAGATTTGGGAACGACTCGAATTGCGCGCCGCCGCCTGACATTTTCGCCTTGTGCCGTATTGATCCGTTATTATTTCGCAACTTGTCAGCGATACACAGCAGAGTTAGGTAAGCATGTGCGCAGCCTTCCGGGTATGCGGGGTACGGGAGCGCCCGGCCCTTATCTTTCGGAGTGTGCAGGTCTTGAAGAGGGGTAGTCATGACGGATCGCAACGAAATCGAAACGCCGAAGGCGGAACTGCGTAGCTGGGTTGAGCCCGAAATCTCGGTGCTCGCGATTGAGGAAACCGCCGGTTTCCCGGGTCGCGGCGCGGATGGCGGTCGCTTCGTCGACTGCACGCTTTCCTGATCTAAGGCGCGAGACTGAATGGCCCTGGGCGGTGCGATCGAATCGCCCGCCCGGCGGCCCTCTTTTTTTATGTGCCGATCGCGATGATGTCGGTGGGCGCCCCGTCCAGGGGAAGCTCATGGGTCGGCAGATAGTCGCTATCCAGAAATATGATGCTGCCCTTCAATTCGGTACGTCGCGAGCGCGGCCCGAATTCCGACGTGCCGACAATCAGGCCGTCGCGCCCAAGCGCAAGCCCGCGGGTCATTCGCGCACTGACACGGATCGGCGCGCCGTTGCTGCGAAGCAATTGGCCGTCGCGGGACCCGCAATGCCACAGCGTCCCTTCGCTATCCTCGACGATGTCGTGACAGTCATATCCGGCGAGCGGTTCGATGCGCGTGACCGACCAGTCGGCGTCAAGCCAGGCAAGCTCGCTCGGCCGCCCGGCCGCCCCCGCGCCATTATGCAACATCAGCACGACGCCAGCGGAAACCTGCGCGATCGAATTGATATGCCGATACTCCTCGCCCCCCTCACCCCGGCGCACCGGCGGCAATGGCGTGCGGACATCGACCGGCCGCCCATCCAGCGTGAACCGGCGAATGACCTGGTTTGCGGTATCGACCAGACACAGGAGATCGCCGATCAACGCCAGTTGATGGCATTGATTGTCGAGCCCGCGTACCACGACGCGCGCGCCTGCGATCCGCGTCTCGTCCAGCGCGAGGGCCAGAATACGGCCCCGCGCGCTGCTGGTGCTTGGAATGTCGCAGGCCTCAAAGGCAAAGAGGGTGTCGCCATGGCGATGCAGTCCGAAGAAAAAGCCATGCGCGATCAGCGTCGAGTGGTCACGACCGGCGGCGAACAGCCCCTGCCGGGTCGCGACCAGACATTCAAAACCGCGCAGATCGGTCTCGCGCAGCCGCACCGTGTCCGTCGCATAAGCCTGGCGGGCCAGTGCCGCGCGGATCGCGCGTTCCCGGCCGATTGGTGCATCCATGCACCCGGTGGTAGGTCGCCAGCCGATACAGTCAAGCAGCGACGCGGCGGCTGAAGGATGGACCGCACCGGACTATACGCCCTGTTCGACCTCGATGGCGCGCCCCCCGATCCGCAGGCGGCGACGGCGCTAGGCTTCGCGCCGGGCGAGCCTGGCACGCCGCTGGTCGCAGCGGTCGACCTTGCCGATCCCGACGCGGCGACATGCGCGCATGCAGGCGGCGCGCTTACGCTGTTCCTGGGACGTCTGGACGAACCTGCTGCGGTCGCCGAGTGGCTGGGCATGGCGACCGGAACGCCCCATGCGGCGCTCGCCGAGGCCGCGTTCGCCCGATCCGGCCCGGGCATCCGAACGCGGCTGCACGGCGAGTGGACATTCGCCCGCTGGGATGGTCGCGCGCTGGTGCTGATCGCGTCGATCGCGCAGCGAGACCCGCTGCTCTATGCCGTACGGGGAAGTCGCATCGCGATTGGCCCGGACCTGCGCCAACTAAGCCGGATCGCGTGGATCGACGCGGATTTCGATCCGGCCGGATTGCTCATGGCGCTGGGTCGATCGACCCTGCGTGCGCCCGGTGATGCACGTATGCCGATCGCCGGGGTCGCCGCACTGTTGCCCGGTGCCTGCCTGACGATCGACCGCCACGGGATCCATCGGGAACCGCCGGCGATCATCGAGACCGAGCCGGACTGGCGCGGAACTCTCGACACGGCGATGACCGAAGCCGAGGCGTTGATGCAAAGGATCGTCCGCCAGCGGATGGTGGGCGGCGGCTATGCCTGCATGGTGAGTGGCGGACTCGACTCCGCAACCCTGGCCTGGCTGACGGCGAAAGTTCTGGCTCCCGGGGAGCGACTGCGCTTCCTGACATCGGCCGCTCAGCCGGGTTCGCAGCAGATTGATGAGATGGCCGAAGCGGCGATCATCGCCACGCATCTCGGAGTCCCGCATGATCCTGTGATCGCGGACGCGGCGCCCGGCCCGTACCGGCCCGACCCACTGCTGTTTCGCGACGCAAACGGCCCCAGCCTTAGCGTTCGGCACTATCTCTACCATCGCTTCGCCGCACAGACCCGTGCGCACGACGCCGCGATCCTGTTCGATGGCCAGTTCGGAGAGTTGATCTTCTCCAACTCGCTCCCGCTCCGTGCCCGATCAGCCTGGTGGCGCAAGGCGCGCCGCCTGTTGCCCGCACCACGGCCCGCGCCAGCCGAAGCATTCCATGTGTATCTGGCCCGGCACTGTCTGGATGCGCTGCCCGAGCCGCTGCGCGACGCACTGCGACACCCGCATCAACCGATGCGTATGCCGGCACGCGCAGATCGTTGGGGGATCAGCCCCGGCTTTTCGAAAGCGATGCGCGCGCCCGCGTCGCTCGACCTTGGACGCGTCCGCGTGGCGATGCCGTTTCGCGACCCCCGCCTCGTCGCGCTGTTCGCGGGCTTCCCCGCCGCCATGCTCTATCCACGACCGGGCGAACGGACTGCGGCCCGCCATCTCCTCGTCGGCAAGCTACCGGATGCAATCCGGCTGCGGGGCAAGGGGCCCGGCTTCGCGCCAGATTATCCCGATCGGCTGCGCAGCGAGGCGGAGGCTGCGCGCGAACGGATCGCACTGTTTCGTCGCGCAGGTGCAGACGAATGGCTCGACCTCGATGTGCTCGATTCGGGGCTGGCCCGGGCGGCGCGGGGTGCGTCGACCAGCTACGACGAGGCGACCCGGACCCAGCTGACGGCATTGGCCGGTGAGTTCATCGCCTGGTGGCGCGGAGCCTCATAGGGTGCGCGCGACCGCCAGCACAGTGCGCGCACGGTCCGCGTGCACCGCTTCGCCTCCACCCGCGACCGCTGGAAAGCCCCGCACCGGAAGGGTCGCAGCCAGCGTCAGCAACGCGCGCTGCCGTTCGGCATGGTGGGGAAGCGCCGCCATCCATACCGGGCGAAATAGCTGGCGTGACAGGAATGCTGCGCGCGCGAGCGGAGCGGTCGCCGCCGCATCGAGGCCGAGCGCGATCACCCCGGCCAGCGGCAGTGCCGCGCCGCCGCCGCGCGCCGTCGGCCGCACCACGATCTTGCCCCGCGTCTCACGCACCGGCAGCTCCAGCCGCTCGCCCGCGATCCAGTCCGCCACGATCGGGTCAAGCCGTATCGTGGTGCGACCGGGCAGCAACGTCGCGCCGCCCTCCGAAACCGGATCGAATACGAGCGCCGACAGGTCGTCGCTGACCAGCACCGCCCCTTGTGCGATCAGACCTGCCGTCAGGCTCGACTTGCCCGCGCCCGCATCGCCCAGAATCAGGATGGCGCGCCCGTCGATCGCGACTGCGCAACCGTGCATCGGGATCAGCCCGCGCCAGGCGAGCAGCTGCGCGACCACCGTGCCGTAAAATGCGTGGGGCAGCACCCCGCTCCAGCCCGGGCCGGGCAGGATGTCGATCCGCTGCCCGCCGCGCATGTCAAAGATCGCCTGACGATACCAGGGGAAGCGGGTCCCGTCGGAATAGACCGCTCCGGCGCGAACCTGCGCAACCGGCGTGCGCGACGGCAGCGCGGCGATGAGCCGGACATCGACGTCTGCGGCCGTATTGGGCGCGGTGGCTTCGAATTGATCGAGCGGAAAGGCGCTCGTCCAGCTCAGGCCATAGGCGCGCGCGGCGTAGCGCGGCTCAGGCGACACGCGCGAGCTGCTGGACCTCCATCTCGGCCAGCGTGCGCGTGACCGCAGCGGTGCAGGCGTCGGGGGTGACATCGAACTGCGCGGTGAGGCTCGCCTCGATCTCCGCCTGGCTGCGCGGCGTTTCGATCGCATCCCAGATCGCGCGCGCCGTCTCGTTCAGCGCGACATAGCTGCCGTTCCCGATGTTCACCATCACGAAGCTGTCTTCGATCGCGGAGCCCACCCAATCCTCGTTCCGCGTCCATTTTGCGTCGGTCATTCGATCTCCCTTTCCGCGCCGATGCGCGCGAGCATTTCAAATTCGGCGAGAGTCAGGATTGCCGACCCCTTGCGTCGTCGCCAGCTATAGAGCGGGATTTGCCCGGCGAGTAGCGTCGCGTGGTGCAACGTATCTCCGGCCCGGCCGAGCAGGGCTGGCACCCGCGGGCGATGGAGGCTGGCCAGCAAGTGCGTCACCGCCGCGACCGGATCGAGGCGGACGACACTGCCGTCCCCGGCGTCCCGTGCGTCGAGCACCAGAATTGCGCCAATCGCTGCGCTGGCACATGCACGCCCCGGAGTTGCTTCGACGAAGGTTCGCCGCCCATCATCCCCCGCACCGGCGAACCAGCCACCCGCCAGGCCGCTCGCACAACGCCCCGTGTCGGCGTCAAAGGCGATCGTGTCGTCGCCGACCAGTGCCGCGCCCGCATCGACCAGTTGCGCCAGCACGGTCGATTTTCCGCTTCCCGTCCCGCCGGCAATCGCGACCGCACCGCCGCCGGGAAGCCGCGCCGCCGCCGCATGCAGCACCAACCGCCCGCGCAACCATAGCAGGGCCGGGAGCGCAGTCGCGACCGGCATTCCCGACACTGAACCGGGCGCAGCATCGGGATCGGGCACGACCGCAATCGCATCGGCGGAAATACGATAGGTGCCGACCCCCGAACAGATAAACTGCAATCCATCGGGCGTCGGCGCATAGACCGGCCCGGCCTCCGTCGGTGCCGGCGGCTCCAGCGCGATCATGATCTCGGGCGGCGCATCGCCAGCGTCGGCCACCGCGCCCGGAACCGGGAGCTGCGACGCCAGCCGCAGCCCATAACCGTTCAGGCGCTGCACCGCCGGATCAGCCGGGCCAGATGTCGAACGCGACACAAATGCGCCGCTCGGCCGACCCGTGCGGGAAGGTGCGGTGATAGCAATGCGACGGGAACAACATCACCGTGCCCGCGCTCGGGCGAACCAGCGTGCTGCCGAATGCCCGCGCTGCATCGTCGCCGACCGTATCCTCCGGGATGCCGAAGGCGATGCAGCCGCCCGCGTCGCGCCCATCCGCGATCGAATCCGGGATCTGGACATAATAGACCCCGCTTAGCCAGCCGAACTGATGGACATGCCAGGTTTCGAATCCGGTGCTTTCGGTGATCACGCACCAGCTGTGCAGCACGCCTGTATCGGGACGCGCGCGTAGCCATGGATGCGCATCGTCCGGCAGCGCCGCCAGATGCGCGTCGATTGTCCCGGCAAGCGCATCGAGCAGCTGGCGGATATGCGGCGCTTCGCCGGTCGCGGGCGCGTCGATCCGCCAGGTTTGTTCCGACGCGGTGCCATAGCTTTCGTAGCGCAGTCCCGGATGGGTCAGCAGTTCCCGGGCCAGCGCGGCGTTGAAGCTGTCCAGGTCATCGAAACCCGGCGGCGTCGCCAGCGTGCCGTGATAGGCAAAGCGGTCGCGACCGTCCTGCGCCCGCGCTTCGTCGATCCGGCCAAGTTGTGCGAGCGCAAGCGTCTGGGCCGCGAACAGGCGCGAATGGCCGACACCCTGCGCATCGAGACGGCCCATGTCATCGAGCACCCGATGCGGCGCGCCCGCGTCGAAATGCAGGCTGGCGAGCCGTTTGCATGCATCCTTGTTATGCGGGTCGTTGCTCAGTGCATCACGCAGACTCTGTTCGGCGGCGTCGATCCTGCCCAGTCGCCGCTGCGCCTTGCCGCGCGCGGCCAGCGCGGCGGCGCGCTGAAAACCCTGGTCGGCAACCTCAAACGCGATGGTGGCGAGTTCTGCCGCGCGGGCCGTGTCGGAAGGCTGTTCAAGCGACATGTGCGCATGGACCAGCACCAGCACTTCGGAAAAGCCCAAGCGATAGGGATCGATGCCGGAATAAAGGTCGATCGCCTCGGCGAAGCGATCGTTGCGGTTGAACAACACCGCGAGTCGATCGCGCAGCAGTTCGGATGTCGGATTGCGGGCATAGGCGGCCATGACCAGCGCGCATTCGTCGGCGGCGGTGATCCGCTTGCCCACTTCATGGTCGATCGTCATGTGATCGGTCATGCGCCCCCGCCTCGCTTATTGGCCCGCTTCGCCGGCGATGGTAATGCATGCCGTGGAACCCCCGGCGTCACAAGCCGAAATGGTGGAAGTGGAGGCGGTTACGTGTCGCGCACCGGGATAATCGCGCGCAAATTGGCGGTGGCGCGGCGCCAACCGGCTTTTGTGCTGTTCTGGCTTTTGCCGGCCTGGCTGCTGATCGGGCTGTCATCGGGATTGATTGCAGTCGTACCGTTCCGCCGCATCGCGCCGCTGCTGGGGGTCAATCTGGGCGCGGTTGCGCACCGACCAGCCTGCACTCCGCAGCAGATCGCGCGCGCGCGCCGCATCGGCACGACCGTGTCGATTGCCGCTGGCTATGCCCCGTTCCGCTCCAATTGCCTGCCTCAGGCGATGGCCGCGAAAGCGCTGTGCGCGCTGTGGCGGGTCCCGTGCGCGGTATTGCTGGGGATCGAACGGGAGCGGTCCGGGGGTGAGCTACGCGCGCATGCCTGGACGAGTTGCGGCGACACGGTTCCGACCGGCGGGGCGCGCTCGTTCACGACCCACGCGGTGCTATCCTGTTTCGTCCCGGCGCGGGTGGCGGCCGCGCGTCAAACCTGAGCCGGGGGGCGGCGCATATCGATAAAGGCGGCATTCGGATCGAGAACGCTGTCGACGAAGCCCAGGCGGGCATAAATCTGACGCGCCGGATTGTCGATGAACACCTGTAACGTCGCCGACAGCTGATGCGCATCGGCCACCGCGAGCCATGCGCCCAGTAGCGCACGTGCCGCGCCGATGCCGCGATGTTCGGGTAGCACCGCGATATCGACAAGATGGGTGTCAGTAGTCGTCCAGTCGATCCGCGCATGGCCGATGGAGGCACCAGCGCGCGTCACGATCCGGTGCATCGCGCCGGGAAATCCATTGTCATGCGCGGCACGCTGGAATTCCGCCTGTTGCGCAAGCATCGCGTCGGGCAGCAGGCCGCGCATCGTCGAACAGGCAATTGCGCAGTCGAGCAGGAAGGTCCGGTCGGAGGGCGCGCGCGGACAACAGGCGAGTGCGTTCGCGCGCTGGGCAAAGGCGCGATCGAAAGCGGCAGCGACGTCGGCGTGGGAAGTGTTCAACGATCAGCCTCTACGGGGCGCAACGCGCCGGTTGATTGCGCAAAATTTCCATCTAGGGTGCGCGTCATGACCAGCACGCTTATACCCCGCCCGATGGTAATCGAGGAATTTCAGCCGTATGTCGGGAAGCTGTTCCGCCTCGACTGCGAACCGCGCAATGTCGACATCACGTTGATCTCGGCCAACCCGTTGACCAACCATCGGCCGTCGATGCGGCCGCCATTTTTGCTGATGTTCCATTCGGATCAGAAGGTCCAGCTGGGGACTGGCATCTATACGATGCGCAGCGGTTCGTTCGGTCCCGACCTGGTCTATATCGAGCAGATGATGCCGCCACCCGACTCGCCGCCGGGACATTATTATCAGGCTATATTCAACTGATGCCCGCCGGGGCGTGGCCCCGGGGGTAAGAGGCGTCAGTTGCGGGAGGGGAATATCCCAACGAGCGCGATGATCGGGCTCAGCACCAGATAAGGCTGCATCGTCGAATGCGGCTGGCTCCCGCCGGCGATCTGGGTGTTTCCCGCGACGTTGACACCAGCCAACGGCACCTTGGTCACAGGATCTCCCGTCGCGGCGGGGACGTAGATTTCGGGGACCATATCGGGCGAAGGCGCGGTATCTACGCCGCGCGCAAGATAGGCACCGGCCTGGGGCGACTGTTCGGTCGCCTTGATATCAACCGCGTTCAGCGTACCCGTCGCACCCGCCAGCGAGTGGACGTGCTGCGGCATCTGGGTGCTGAGCAACGTGACGTTCTCGGTGCCGCTGACTTCACCCATCGTGCGGTTGGACAGGCCCGGCCCCGCCCCCTGGCCCATCGCCGCGCGACCGCGAAGGTCAGGCAGCGCGAAGGTCGTCTGACCGTTACCGCCATAGGTCGTGCCGAGCAGCGAGAACAGCGCGGTGTTCTGCGCGATCGACAGGATCTGCCCCGAACAAAACGCCCAGTTTCTCGGCGCAAAATTGTACGGAACGATCATGATTTCGCCAATGAACGGCTGCGTCATAGAAACCCCCAAATTCAGCGGACCTTATGCGGTCCATCCATTGCGCAAGCCATCAAGTCGCCCAATTCGGGGCGACCGGGCGCGATCAGTTACGCGACGGGAAAATGCCGAAGAGCGCGATGCAATAGTTGATCACCAGATAGGGCTGCATCGTCGAAAAAGGCTGGCTGCCACCGGCGATCTGGGTGTTTCCGGCCACATTGACGCCGGCAAGCGGCACCTTGGTCGCGGGGTCACCCTGCGCTGCAGGGAGATAGATTTCGGGGATCGAGTCGGGCAGTGGCGCCGTATCGACGCCGCGCGCCAGATAGCCACCAGGCTGGGGCGACTGTTCGGTCGCCTTGACATCGACCGCGTTCAACGTGCCCGTTGCGCCTGCCAGCGAGTGGACGTGCTGCGGCATCTGGGTGCTGAGCAGGGTCGTCGTTTCGGTGCCAGCCAACTCGCCGATCACGCGGTTGGACAATCCCGGCCCCTGTCCCTGGCCGATCGCAACGCGACCGCGCAGGTCGGGCAGTGCAAACGTCGTCTGGCCGTTGCCGCCATACTGCGTACCGAGCAGCGAAAACAGCGCAGTATTCTGCGCGATCGACATGATCTGCCCCGCAGCGAGCGCATAGTTTTGTGGCGCAAAGTTAAACCCGTAGGTCGTGATCTGACCAATGAACGGCGTCGCCATAGTGATCCCCCCGAGGAATGAAGGCCGATCCCCGTGATCCGACCCTTGTTCAAATACTTAAACCGATAGACTTGCAAAGTCGTCCGCCCAAGCAACTGGCGAGCGCCCATTGATGCCGGACATTAGCGAGGACACCAATCAAGTCAACAACATCGAAACCATCTAAGCCACTGTGTTGTCACCGGTCCGAAGCGCCTCGATCCGTGCATAGGGCACGGCGAGATGCCGTTCCACTGCAGCGGCGATGGCGGGCGTCACTGCGACGCGCTTGCGCTCGGTATCGTCGGTATAGGTCTGGTCGGGCACCTTGGAATTGCGGCGGGTTGCCGCGGTCATCACCGCGCGCTCCTCCGAATCGGGATCGAATCCGAAATGCCGGGGGATCGCCGACTCCATCGCCGATCGCAGGTCGGCATAGTCGACCAGCAACCCGCCCCCGACCGAGAAATGCTCGATCGCGCAGTCGAGATATTTGGCAAGGACTGCGGCCCCCTGATCCTCCATCGACACCGCTCCGCCCGTATCGACCATCCCGAGCGACGGCACGACGCCGGCGACGAAGTGCATGCCGGGCATCCCGATGTGGGACACCATCACCTCCTCCGGCTTGCGGTAGAGAAAAATCCAGGGGGTCGAGGGGAAGGCGGCGCGGAACAGCGGCAGCGCCAGGACATTCCACGCGTCAAGCTTGAGAAAGAAGCGCCGCGAACTGCCAGAGCGGTTGCGCCCCAGCGCGGCGACCAGCGCACGCAACGCCGCGACCTGCTGGTCGAACGGCGCCTCTGACGTCACCGCCCATTGGACCAGCGCGTCGATCGGCGCGGCTTCGGAAGCGACGATATGGTGCGGCACGGCGGCAAGCATCTGCGCGACAAGGGTCGAGCCGCAGCGCGACATGTGGAAGACGATCCCGTCCGGCTCCAGCGCCTCCTCCTGTGCGGCACCGGCGATCAGCGCGGCGAGGTCGGTGCGCGTGCGGAACATCCGGCTGAGCGGGCGCGATGCCACCCGGTTGACGCTGTCCTCAAACAACGGCTCGCTGAGCGCGCGATCTCCGAACCATGCCCAGTCGAAGGCAGGTGCGCCATGCCCCGGCACCGCCCGCACCGGCAGCCAGCCGATCTGTGGCCATTTATCGAGCGCGACCGGCGCAGCTTCAAATCGCGAGATGCCCAGCGGATCGGGTGCCGGCACCTCGAGCGACGCCGAATGGGGATCAAGCCCCAGCTCTCCGGCGATCACTCGCAGCTCCGCATCGAACTCGGCGGGGTCATGATAGTCGCCCAGTCGGGCCTGGAGCACAGGACTGGCGAGGATCGCATCCCAAAGCCGCTGCGAACCGCTGCCGTCGTTCGAATTCCCCGTCACGCGTTCTGCCCCCCGTGCCGCAGCGACGCGCGGCGTTTCCAAAATACTGCGATCTATCGTTGTTTCCCGTCGCGCAAGTGGTTACGCTGCGTTAGTTACGTCTGATCAAGGCGAGGGGGCATGTCTAACATGAACAATAATGAACCAGGCCAGGTGAGCCGCAGATCATTTCTGGGCCGCGCTGGCGCTGTGTCGGCAGCAGGTGTCGTTGCCGCCGGGACGATCAACCCCGCCCTGGCCTTCGCGGGCAACAGCGTGCGCACCTACAAAGGCAAGTACGCCATCGATTCGCACCGCGTGATCGACGGCTTCATGGCCTCGCCCAAGGGCAAGGCCGGTCTCGATGTCGTTGTGG
The DNA here is from genome assembly GCA_051858935.1 of Sphingomonas sp. GTDB lineage: Bacteria > Pseudomonadota > Alphaproteobacteria > Sphingomonadales > Sphingomonadaceae > Sphingomonas. Next base: position 4,285 of record JBHYGP010000035.1, on the reverse strand, counting down.
TGGTGTCGGAAAGCGGCAAGCTCGATGCCGCTGCCGAGGCGACCGCGCGCCGCTATGCCGCGTCCGGCTGGATCGCGATCGCACCCGATCTCGGCTCGACCTACCGCAAGGCAGGCGACAAGCAGGCGATGGTCGCCGCGCTGACGCGTGACCTGCCGCGCTTCAAGCGCTTGACGCGCAAGGGCGGTAGGGTCGCGGTGGTTGCGGCCTGATTTTTCCGACGCCCGCACGGTGTGCGGGTGGCGGCCTATGCGTGAGGCGTTGGACGAGTGATCGCTAATCTGAGTCATCGGGCCGCAATGATATTCGCGGCTGCAACCGCATTGTTCTGGTCCGGTATCGCCACTGCGCAAGAGCTGGCCGATCCGCAGGGGTCGGGCGCAATCGTCGGCGCGGTGCGCTGGCTGCAAGGCACGTTGCTCGGCACCGTCGCGACGGTGGTTGCGGTGATCGCCGTCGCTGCGGTGGGCCTGCTGATGCTCACCGGTCGGATCAACTGGCGCTATGGCGCGACGGTCATCCTGGGCTGCTTCATCCTGTTTGGCGCCGCCAGCATCGTTGCGGGCATCCAGGCGACGGCCGGCGCGGGTTAGGGCCTGAATGACCGGTCTTGACCGCGACACGGTGTTCGTCGCGCTGACGCGGCCGCAGATGTTTGCGGGCGTGACCTATACCTGGTTCATCGCCAACGCCGTGCTGGCGACCGAGCTGTTCCTGATCTTCCGTTCGGTGTGGGTGCTGATCGCCGCCGTGGTGATCCACGCCGCCGGCATGCTCGCCTGCCTGCGCGAGCCGCGTTTCTTCGACCTGTGGATCACCCGGGCCAGCCGCTGCCCGCGCGTCCCCAATTACCGGATCTGGCGGTGCAACTCCTACCGGCCCTGACCCGCGACCGGCGGGTAATCGATCGCGAGGCGAGCGCGGGGCGGCATCTGCCCTATGCCCGCCATGTCGACGACGTCACCATCGCGACGCGCGACGGCATGCTGATGCAGGTCATCCAGATCGGCGGCCTGCTGTTCGAAACCGCCGACAGCGAAGAGATCAACTATCGCAAGCGGCTGCGCGACGCGACATTGCAGGCGATCGGGTCGTCGCGCTTTGCGGTCTATCACCATATTGTGCGCCAGCGTGTCGAGCCGGGCCTGGCGGGGGATTTCCCCGACGATTTCTCTGAGCGGCTGGACGCGGCGTGGCGCGGGCGGCTGGCGCGCAAGCAGCTCTATACCAACGACCTGTTCCTGACGTTGGTGCGCCGCCCGCTGCAAGGGCGGATCGGCCTGCTCGACCGGCTGCGCGGCGGGCTGAGCGGGGTCGAGGCCGAGGCGGCGCGGGCGCAGGATCTGCGCGAGCTGAACGAAGCGCGCGAGGCACTGTTCGCCGCGCTCTCGGCCTATGGGCCACGGCTGTTGTCGGTCTATGAAACGCCGCAGGGTCCGGCGTCCGAACCGCTCGAATTCCTCTCGACGCTCTATAATGGTGAACTGCGCCCGGTGCTGCTGCCGATGCAGGATCTGGGCGAGTATCTCCCCTATCGCCGGGTGAGCTTCGGCCAGAATGCGATCGAACTGTCCCCCGCCGCCGGGAGCGGGACCGATTTCGTCGGCATGGTGTCGATCAAGGATTATCCGGGCCAGACCGCGCCGGGCATGCTCGACGACCTGCTGCGCCTGCCGCTGGAATTGACCGTCACCCACAGCTTTGGCTTCGTCGATCGTCAGGCGGCTCTGTCGAAGATGAACCTCGCGCTGCGCCGGATGCGCTCGGCCGAGGATGAGGCGGTGAGCCTGCGCGCCGAGCTGGGCGAGGCGAAGGACGAGGTTGCGGCGGGCCGCGCCGGCTTTGGCGAGCATCATATGACCATCGCGGTGCGCGGCGCATCGCCCGAGGCCGTCGATCAGGGCGTGGCCGAAGTGCAGGCGGCCTTGTCCGATCTCGGCATCATCGCGGTGCGTGAGGAAATCGCGCTCGAACCCGCCTTCTGGGCGCAGTTCCCCGGCAATTTCAAATATATCGCGCGGCGTGGGCTGATCTCGACCGGCAATTTTGCGGGGCTGGCGAGCGGGCATAATTTCCCGGTGGGCAGCGCCAGCGGGAATCACTGGGGCGACGCGGTCACGCTGCTCGAGACGACCGCCGCCGGCCCCTATTATTTCAACTTCCACCATGGCGATCTCGGCAATTTCACCGTCATCGGCCCGTCGGGGTCGGGCAAGACGGTGGTGCTCAACTTCCTGCTCGCCCAGGCGCGCAAGTTCCGGCCGCGTATCGTGTTCTTCGACAAGGATCGCGGCGCGGAATTGTTCATCCGCGCGATCGGCGGGCAATATGACGTGCTGCGTCCCGGTGTGCCGGCGGGCCTCAACCCGCTCCAGCTGGACGACACGGCCGAGCATCGCCAGTTCCTCGCCGACTGGCTCGCCCAGCTGGCGGGCGGGGTCGATATCGACGAGGCGGCGCGGCTGAAGGACGCGCTCGACGCCAATTTCGACCAGCCGCATGCGAACCGCCGCCTGCGCCATCTGGTCGAATTGCTGCGCGGGGGTGAGCGGCCGCATGGCGCGGACCTTTGGTCGCGGCTGCGCCCGTGGTGGGGTGACGGCGAGCGCGCTTGGCTGTTCGACAATGAAACCGACACGACCGACCTGACCGCCGAGGCAGTCGGGTTCGACATGACCCAGATCCTCGACGATCCCGCCGTGCGCACCCCGGCGATGATGTATCTGTTCCAGCGGGTCGAGGAGCGGCTGGACGGATCGGCCGCGATCATCGTGGTGGACGAGGGGTGGAAGGCGCTCGACGACGACGTCTTCGTGCGGCGCATCAAGGATTGGGAAAAGACGATCCGCAAACGCAACGGGATCGTCGGCTTTGCCACGCAAAGCGCGCAGGATGCGCTGGAAAGCCGCATCGCCAGCGCGATCATCGAACAGGCCGCGACGCAGATCTTCATGGCCAATCCCAAGGCGCGCGCGGCGGACTATATCGACGGGTTCGGCCTGACGCCGCATGAGTATGAGCTGATCCGCGCGCTGCCGGACAATGCCCGCTGCTTCCTGATCAAGCATGGCGCCGAAAGCGTTGTCGCGCGGCTCGATTTGTCGGGCGAGCAGGAGATCCTGACCGTGCTGTCGGGGCGCGAGCGCACCGTGCGGCTGCTCGACACGATCCGCGCCGAACATGGCGACGATCCCGCCGACTGGCTACCGCGCCTGATGGAGGTCGCATGACCTGTCCCGGCATTGTCGAGGGTGACGCATTCGTCGTGAGCCTGCTCGGCGCGGCGGACTGCCACGCCCGTGCGGTCGCGACGCTCGGCTATCAGGCGCTGGCGACGCCGGGGTCGAGCGCGTCGCTGTTGCTGACCGGCATGCTGACGCTGTTCGTCGCGATCTGGGGTTATCGCATGCTACTGGGCGAGACGCCGGGCATGCGCGACGGCGTGGTGGCGCTGGCCAAGGTCGGCATCGTGCTGGCGCTGGCGACGAGCTGGGCGACCTATCGTCCGCTGGCGCATGATCTGGTGTTCGGCGCACCGGGCGAGCTGGTCGCCGAGGTTGGCGGCGCGGCGGGGCTGCCCGGCACGCTGGGCGATCGCGCGGTGCGGCTCGGCTATGTCGACCGCGCGCTCGTCCGGCTCGGCGAAGCCGGGGTGGGCAAGCGCGAGGGCAATCAGCAGGTGATGCGCCAGCGCAATATCAACGGCCGCAACGAGCTGGTGGTCGAAAACGCGCAGGATCCGGTTGGCGTGATCGAGCCGATCGCGCTTGCCGCCTCGCGGGTGCTGTTCCTGATCTCGACTCTGGGCGGGCTGGTGATCCTGCGCTTTGCTGCGGCAATCCTGCTGGCGCTGGGGCCAATCTTTGTCGCGTTTCTGTTGTTCGACGCGACACGCGGCTGGTTTGCCGGGTGGCTACGCGGGTTGATGGGAACGATGATCGCCAGTTTCGGCGTCGCGATCCTGCTCGGCATCGAACTGGCGCTGCTCGAACCCTGGGTCGCGAGCCTGGTGGCGCGGCGGGCGGGCGAGCAGACCATTTCTGGTGCGCCGGTCGAGTTGCTGGCGGTCACGGCGATCTTTGCGCTGGCGATGCTCGGCTCGATCCTGTTCGCGCTCAAGGTCGCGACCGGACTGCGCCTGCCCGAAGCGTGGCGCGCGGTGCCCGAACGCATCAACCGCGAGGTCGAGCAGCTGCTGCAGCGCCGCAACCCCGCCACCACCCCCGCCGGTGAGCCGGCTGCCGAGCGATCTCGCGCCGCCGCCGTCGCCGATTGCCGCGTAGAG